>CAYGFJ010000283.1:0-2446 GCA_964349115.1 uncultured Francisellaceae bacterium | reverse complement strand
ATACTCATCATCCTCAATCATCTTCGCTACCTTTTTAAGGTGGCCTTGAACAATCTTTATTCTATGTAAAATTCTTTCTTGAGTATCTTTTGGTCTATATGCCATATATCCCCCTACTAGGGATATAGTATTAAATTAATGAGAGTATGTCAAGTACTACACTGGGTAGTTGACTTTCTATACTATCTGATGCTATAAATCGCTTACAAAGATTTTTAGGTTAATTTCTGCCTAACTGCTACAAGTTTTAGTAATTTACTCCAAAAAAATTACCTGCCAACTGTCCAAAGATCGGAGGTGAGGTAATGAAAAAAGCAATATTTATAAACGGACTTATTTTAACTTTCTTAATGCTTCCTAATGTAGCGTATGCTGCTGAAACTGGCAGTGCCAGCGTTAATCAAATTGTTACATTCTTAAAAAGTATTGTTGGAGTTTTAACAACTATCGGTAGTGTGGTTGCTGTTATTTTCTTTGCAATTGGTGGCTTTAGCTATATGACTTCATCTGGTAATCCTGAATCATTAGAAAGAGCAAAGAAAACTATCATTTATTCAGCTGTCGGATTAACTATAGTACTGGGTGCATACATATTTACTGGAATTGTAAATCAGTTAGCATCAACAGCTTTTGGTAGTGGTCAATAAATCTGCTTTTTTTAAACTCTGCCTTACTGCCTCCTTATGAAAAGGTTATCAATTATACTGGGATTTTTCCTATCTATATTCGTTTTTACAACGCCAGTTTTTGCCGCGACAACACCTGAGGAGATAACAAGTTATACAAATAGTACTCTTGGATTGATTACTGCTATCGCCAGTGCGGCAGCCATCTTTTTTCTGGTTAAGGGAGGATATTTATATATTTCCTCAGTAGGTCATCCAAACGCATTAGAAAATGCCAAAAGAACAATTAAAAATGCTCTTATTGGGCTAGTCATAGTTTTAGCAGCAGGGTTTATTGTCTCTGTATTTACTAACTCCATTGGCTCCTCATCTACAGGTACAAGTACCTCAACTGTGAACATTACACCAATTGAAACAGTACAGCCTCCTGGAGGTTTAACAGTGGTGTTAACCGACGCTATATCAGGAGTAGTACAACTTATTGTTGTCAGCTCAGCCAAACCAATTATGAATGGAGTCATTGGCTTTTTGACCTCTACCCCAACGCTTTTAAATAATGGGGTGATTATGAACTTTTGGTTGATTATGCTTGCAATTACTGATTCATTGTTTGTTATAGTAGTTGCTCTTTTGGGACTCCATTTTATGAGTGCAGAAAGTTTGGGATTTGGAGAAGTAGAACTAAGACATCTACTTCCTAGAATTGGTCTAGCTTTTTTGGGAGCCAATGTGTCTCTGTTTTTAGCAGATTATGCAATCATTACCTGTAATGCTTTAGTAAGTGCAGTATTAAACTCAACTGGAGGATTAAGTCAGGCACTTCTTGCCGATGCAATTAATCCAGTTACTACATTAACAAGTACCACTCCTTTTATTACCTTAATTTTTCTTCTGTTATTTCTGATTGTTTCTATGGTTTTACTCTTTATGTATATTGGTAGATTAATCTTTATATCCTTAGGTGCAGTGTTGTCTCCACTAGTATTTTTAATGTGGTGTTTACCTAAGTTTTCTGATGCTGCCGAAATTGCTGTTAAATCATATTTAGTAACTGTATTTACTGTGTTTGTTCATGTTGTAGTGATCCAACTTGCCTCAGCTTTTATAACCCTTCCTTCTCAAACTAATAACTCAATTGTATCTATTGCAGTTGGAATTGGACTTTTCCTGGCACTTCTTAAAATTCCTCAAATGCTTATGCAAATGGTATTTTACTCAACGGGAGTCCACTCGCTTAGTAGAATAGGTGGACAAATAATGAATGTTATTACAACTGATAAAAGTGCAGCAGGCAGTTCCTCAGGAGGAGAAGCAGCCGCAGCAGCGGGTACAGTTAAAAAGGCCAGACAAAGTTTAGGAACATAACATATGAGAACAACAGTTATACCAGCACAAATTACTACAGTTGAGGATAAGATTGCCGGAAGTCTTAATCTAACTCAAATTGTTTTACTTATGATTCCAATTATTTGGGCAACAGTACTTTATGGTGTGTTTCCACCGCAGTTTCAAATTATTTGGTACAAACTACCACTACTTTTTATTGTTTCAGCAACATGTCTTGTCCTTTCACTTCGGATTAAAGGGAAAGTGGTATTAAACTGGCTTCTAGTTGTCCTTCGTTACAACTTAAGGCCTAAGTATTATGTCTTTAATAAAAATGACGTTTCAATGCGTGAGATGTATTTACCAGAACTTGCAAAAGAGAAGGTGAAAGTTTCAAAGGCTGAAAAGAAACAAGAAATTAAAATTGCTGCAAACTCATTTGGCATTGAAGATTTAATGAAACTGAAAGATTTCTTGCATAATCCAAACTATAC
>CAYGFJ010000282.1:0-2446 GCA_964349115.1 uncultured Francisellaceae bacterium | reverse complement strand
GGCTAAGTATAATCAGTACGGGAACTGATTTTACAGAAAGGGGCTTGCTTTATCCCATTGGCAGCGCAGCGCCTTGTTTTGGATCCAGTTGCAAAACACCCCCCTATGACATTGTCTACGGCAATATTCCCATTGCCAAAGCCCTCAAAATGATTGTCGATGAAGGCGATGCCGCTCCTGACGTGGCGCGTCAGTGTCTGGCCCAATTAGGAGAAAATGCGGATGCGTATTAAAAAAACGACTTTTTTGATGATGGCGATGGGCATGATCGCTATGACTGGCATCATGCCCATCGCTTCTTTTGCAGATGTTGCCAGTGATTTTGGGGAAGATGTGGGCCCCGTTCAGCAGCTGGGGAGCATGGTGAGTGTGGGGCAAAATGGCACGATCAACATCAAACGAGACGTTGACGGTCACCCTGAAACGGCAAGCTATCAGCCGAGTGACGCGCCCAATGCCACCCCTCATCCGGGAGAGACAAGCTATTACAACAACCCAAACTCGATGGAGCCCGCAGAAGGCAACGCTTTGAACAAGGATGTAGCTGCACAGTCCCTGGTGCAAAATGCCATGAGTGGGCCCAAATTCCCTATCGATCCCACGGCGCCCAGCATTGCACGCAATTTGATGATCGAACAGGATGCCGCGGATATTGCACAAGGGGTGACAGACAAATATGTCAATTGCCAAAAGCAGCCCCAAAACTGTCACATTGTCTACGTCAATCAAAGCTGTACTGTGCAAGCGCAAGCGAATTTCAAATGCACCAATACTTTGGATCCAGAGATTGTTTACAAACCTTACACATTTGATTGCAATCATCTGGCAGGGGATGGGTTTAATCCAGTGGAAGTGCCTGGGCCGGACGCCAATGGAATGTGCATCACCGGATTTGTGAAATACGTAGACAACACTGGAGGACAGGATTACAGCAAAACAGGTCATGTCAGTATCACCCTGCCCCCCAATAGCACAGGCAGTTTGGTCATGTTTTTGCGTGGGCTTGACAGCGGTGAAGATTTTGATCGCAATGCGGATTTGTTTTCATTTACAACGTCTTCATCAAACTTGCCTCCGATTGCCATTGTCAACCCTCCTTTTGCAGCCCATGCCAGTGGCAATGTATTGTGGGGAAACGCAACGGTTGGATTTACGACGCCAAATCAAGCCACCCCCGTGGTCATGAGTTTTGATTATGACCTCAAATCTGTAGCCAACCGCCACAGCTGGTTTCAGAGCAATCCGATTTATCGTATTGAACCGGCCCTGCTTTATGTCGAATACCCCAATACCGCCTACAACCAAGAAATCATCACCAATACCTGGGTCAACAGCTGTCAAAGCAGTCAGTACTTAAACCAGTGCACACAAATCTCAAACCAATGCTCCGAGCCGGGTGGCCCACGACACATTGGGCATGAGACGGTGACAGAACCTTGCTGGCAATATGCAGCGCAATATCAGTGCGGAACCAACAGTAATTCGTGTGGAAACACCACAAAAGGCTGTGATCAGGTGGGCTCGACGTGCTTAAGTCGCATCAATGGCATTTGCTTGAGTTACAACGACAACTATCAATGCCCGCAGAACCAGTGCACAGGGACAGGCATGGCCTGTGGCTCCAATTTCTTTTGTATCAGCGGCACTTGTTCGCCCACAACCCCTACATCCAATCCCAATTTTGGCAAGGATGATTCTGAAATGGCGGCAGTCACTGATGGCCTGACGCAAATGGTTGGCAATACTTCGTTACTTGCTTTTTCAGGTGCGGCAATGAGCTGTCGCCAAATCCCTGTTGGGTTTTTAAATTGCTGTGCCAATTCAGGCTGGGGGAAAGAGACGGATTTGGCCCACTGCAGCCCCGAAGAACAAAAGTTGGGGGACGCCAAGCAAAAGGGGCTTGCTTATGAAGTGGGAAGTTATTGCTCTAAAAAGATTTTAGGCGTCTGCGTTCAGCACAGTCAGGGCTACTGCACCTTTTCAGACATGCTGTCCTATGACGTGCAAATCCAGGGGCGGATGGGTCAGTTGGGCATCAATTTTGGATCTGGAAGCAGTCCCAACTGTTCTGGGATTTCAGTTGAGCAGTTACAGGAAATTGATTTTGCCAAAATCAACTTTGCGAATGTGGTGACCCAAGTCGAAGATGAGGCAAATTTTCCGAATGCGGCTGTGATCCAGAGCGAGATTGAGCAGGAAGTCCAAAATGAGTGGGGGGGCGGGCACACCCCATGATGCGCTTACTCACCATTTTTGTTTCAGTGATGCTTGTGATGGTCGGCTGTTTTTCCAGTACTGTTTTTGCAGAGTCTGTGGAGACTGGGCCCGTTGGCTGGCACTGGTATGATTATACCGATTCGCCCTTGTCGCCTGTTACAAAAAAGCAGCCGTATCTTAGTGATTTGACCCCCACACAGGCGGTCAAGATCATTAAGGATGGGACACA
>CAYGFJ010000281.1:0-2455 GCA_964349115.1 uncultured Francisellaceae bacterium | reverse complement strand
ATGAGCGAGGTCAATCTATGATGAGTCACGAAGAGACAGGGCATGCTGCCCCCACTTTTTTAGGAAAACATGAATATGAGCGGCTGCGGGAAGCTATTCATACCAGTCAACTCAGTTTATTGCATGAGGTGTTGATTCGCTCTTTAAAAGTGTTGCATGAATTTTTAAGGCAGATTCCCGCTGAAGGAGGAGAAACTGGGGTCAGTTTTTTTGATGAAAAGATCAATGCGTTATGCACGGCATTTCGGAAATTACGGGCCTTGCCTGACCTATATTCCAAAGAGTCTGAACAGGCTCGAAACATTGCGGTCACCGCATTTGTTTTTTATCGCATTTTATACCGGGGCGTGTTTGAGGCATTGGTCACACAAATCCCATCGACCACAGAGGGGTTGGAGGCTGACCCTGCTATGTTGTGGAAGCGGATTCCTTACAAACTCTATGACTTTTTAGGGGGACAATTTTGGCGGATCTATGAATTTCATCATCTGGTGGCTGGAGATGTGTCCACTCTTCAGCTGAATTCGGATTTAATTCCCTGGATTGAGTCAACTGAAGTAAAAAAGGCCAATTCTGTGTCTGTCAAAACACAAGATCCCATTGCTGAATTGAAGGAGTGGCTTCAAAAACAGCTTAATGAGAGCCGTCTCAGGGTGAATGAAAACGGAATCTATTCTGCAAAAATGCGCTATCCCAACGCTTTATTTATCAATCAAAAACTTTTGAATGATTATCTGCGCGGCCACCCTGCAGTTCATGATTTGCAGGATTTATTGCGTGCCCAACAATGTCAGGCAAGGTATGTCATGAGGGAAGACAAGGCCATGAATCCTGTATTTCGTATTGATGGTTTGAAAGTGATTTTTGATGAGTATCACCCACAAGAAATTGAGGAGGTTTTGTAAAAAAATGGAAATAATCAAAAAGGTAGAAGTGCACTCGAGAGAGGCCCAGCATTTACTAGACAAGCGGATTAAGAGCGGAGGCTCTTTTGTAGAGGCTGCATTGACGCAAATGGGCAAGCTGTATCGTTTGGCGATAGAGCAGTATTTGTATCCTTATATTGCGTTGATTCGTATTTATGGCGAAATGGCTCACGCCAGAGAGGCGATGGAAAAGCTCATCAGCGATTTCGAGCAGGTCTTGAATGTGGATCCAGCCTCATCCAATCGTATTAAAACCTCAGTCAAGTCGAGTTATGAAATGAGGATTGGCAATCCCATCGTGGGTGAAATGGTGTATTTGCTGGAACTTTATGATCGCCTGAGCACTTTGCTCTGGCTTGCGAATAACCTCAATTTATTTAAAAAGGGCGACCGGCACAAATATTTTCGGGCAGTGAGCAAGAACAGCGCAAGGGTCATGGGGGTGCTTAAAATCACTTTGGCGTTTGTGAGAGAAGACGACAAGATGCGCTTGGCCACCATCAGCCAGTATATAAACCAAGATTCCGCTTACCTGAATCAGGCTGAACGATTGGGAGACATTAAGCCAGCACTTCTTTTTAACGCCTTGTCGATTGATGCATTCCCACGGTTTAAAGCAGAAGAGCGCAATCTTATGCGCTACAAATTAAAGCAGATGAGGATTTAAAACATGGCACTGACGAACAATGTGATTTTGACGGGCTATTGCGCTGAAAATCCTCTGGCCATTTCAAAACAAGCGAATGGAAAGCGTGTTGTCAAAATGGGGCTTTATACAAAACACCGCTGGCATGGGGAGGGGGGAGTTGTGCGAGAACAGCAAGAAGTCCATCGTTGTCTGTTCTTTGGCAGCAATGCGACACGTGCGATTCGGTTTTTGCAAAAAGGTTCGCATGTTCATTTGCAGGGGACGATTCATTATGAAACGCGTACCCGAGCGGATCAAACCAAAGCTTATTACACCCAGATTTTGGTTGAGGAATTCATGGTTTCAGACCAGATTGCTATTAGCAAAGAGATGTATCAAACACTGTTTCCCGGGGACACTCCCCATCGTGCTCTTATGGGAAAAACAAAGGAGATCAAAGAAGGGATCGAAGATTTCGACCAAGAGCTCATCAAGATCGAAAACTATGTCAAACAAACAAAGGAGTCATCATGAATACACCACTCAAACAGCTTGCACGTACAATTTCAGCAGGCATTGCTGTCATTGCATTTACAGGATTAGGGGGCTGCGCGGCAATTTCAACAGAGATTCAGCATGGCAGTCTACAAACCTCAACCAAAATGACAAATTCCATCTTTTTGCCGCCCGAAACCAGTGCAGCGCCAGGGCAGATTTTTGTCCAAGTCAAAAACACGACGGATCAGACGATTACGATCAAAGATCAGTTGATCGCCCAATTAAAGAAGGAAGGGTATACCGTGACAGACAACCCAAATCAGGCATATGAAATGGTGCAAGTAGACATTTTGCAAGCTGGCAAAACATCCATGGACAACATTAACTCGGCTTTGAGTGATGG
>CAYGFJ010000280.1:0-2466 GCA_964349115.1 uncultured Francisellaceae bacterium | reverse complement strand
AAATCTGGGACGTGGATTTTTTAGCGCACTCTTGGGCAGCCTGCATCCCCAAAGCGTTATGCCCCTTGCCATCATGATTTCAATTCTGTCTTCACTGTGTTTGTTGATCAGCGGGTATCAGTATTTTAAGGCAAAGGTTGGAGTTTGATGTTTAATGCTTCTGCGATCTCATGGGCATGCTGTTCTAAATCAAGCGTATCCTTAAGTTCATGATAAGGCGCATACAGCGACAGGCGACCGACACATCCGATGTCACGAGGGTGACCATATAGCGTAGTGCCTGGATGAGCCAATAGATAATAATCTTCAAAGTAAGGCGAAAATCGCGCAGACCCAGCGTCATTGTCAATGACGGTTCCGGTGGCATGCACCCATTTAGTACAGGTGGTCATAGTGGGAGAGAGGCGGATTTTTTCTTGCGGTGTGATGGGCAAACCCAGTAAAGTTTTGGCGTAGAGACTGACCATGTCGAGTGCATATACATAACGAATATGGCGATAGCAAAACGCCCCGCTCAAGCGAGTGCTAAACTCCAATACTTTGAATTGCCCCTCAGCATCTTGCCGCATTTCAACATTAAACAATGCATTTTTAACCTTTAAAGCCTTGCAAATCTGGGCAGCAATATCCGCCAACTCCTGTTCCCGCTGAGGCATCTTAAAGGGAAGAGAGTACATGTCTTCTTCAAACGTAGGCCCCATATTACGCCGTTTATTATGAATACCCCCCAGAATAAATTCCCCATTGATCACAACGCCATCCAGCGTAATTTCCTCCCCAGGCAAGAAGTCTTCGATTAAAGAAAAGCAAGGGTTCTCATCTTCATGGTAGTGCAAAGTGTTTTCTTTGCTAAAACGCAGCAAAGTCGTTAATGCATCCTTTAATTCAATGCGATTCTGAACAAGACGCACCCCCAGGCTCAATGCAGCCTGTGTTGGCTTCACAATGACGGGGAACACATCATCAAAATGATCCAGCGCTTCTTGTACATCCGTGACTTCTTGGTGCCTTGGCTTTGGAAGATTGTGTTTTGCCAACAGCGCTCTTTGTTTGCTTTTGTCCCTTGCAATTAATGCAGGTTCTTTCTCAAAGCCTGGCAAGTTCAAGTGTTCAGCAACTTCCGCACTCAAGATAATGTCCGGCTCTAAAAAGGTCATAACGGCCTTAATCTCATACTTTTTGGCAATCCTTTCTGCCAAGGCTAAAATACTTTGTTGAGAACTTTGATATGGAATAATGTGCGCAGACGCAAGCAACGCGTCCTGCTCAGCACTTGCTACTTCAGTAATCAGATGGACATAAACACCCAAATTCCGCAGTGCTTTAATGTGGTCGGCATATTTGTAATAAACTTGGCGCATGATAAGAAGGAGGTGCATCTTCTGATCCCATATTGATTGAGTCAGCATTCTACAAGAAGATTCCCAGTCCTTCCAACCTTGTGCCTGTAAATTAATTTGGTATAGTAAGCTTAGAAAAAAGTTGTACGTACTTTCAAAGGGTGAGTCTTGGCACTTAACATACTATTTAAACAGACCAAAATATTTTATCTGATTTTTATAATCGAGATTTTAGAGCGCCTTAGTTATTATGGAATGAATTCCATATTTGTTCTTTATGTGACAAAGTCATTAGGCTTATCACACGACATCACAAATACCATTTTTACTACATTTATAGCGCTACTCTTCTTGCCTATATTTATTGGCGGGTACATTAGCGACAGCTATATCGGTGAAAAGAGGTCTATATTTTTAGGCATTACATTACTCATTTGTGGCTATTTAAGCCTGACACTCTCAAGTATTGACAGTCTATATTTAGGGTTAAGTTTTATTCTTGTGGGTAACATTTTTTATAAAACAACACCGGCCAGCTTACTTGCAAAAGCAAGTCTTCAAGAAGACAAGATAATGGATAGTGTGTTCACTATTTATTATATGGCGATTAATACTGGGTCATTTCTAGGAATGGTGGCGTTTCCTCCTATCGTCACCCACTGTGGTTTTCAAGTCGCTTTTTCGCTCTGCGCTACAGGCTTAATTCTCGCACTAATTACGCTAATCGTTTTTAACAAAGCGATTCCCTCCAGCCAAGCAGAACACTCTCAAAGCAAATTATTCTATATAACAGCTCTGATTGCTGTTTGCAGCGTACCTCTTCTTTATTTTGCCATTCAGTCTAAAGTCATGATGCATATTTTATATATCATTCTATTTGTGCTGGCTGGCATATTATTTTTGCGCCAAATCTTGATTGAGCGCGGCGTCAACCGAAATAGACTTTTAGTTGCTGGAATCTTGATGATTGAGGCTTTAGTTTATTTTATTCCCAACTGGTACACTCCCTGGAGACTTAGTTTTTTTGCGAGCAACTTTGCTGATAATAGCATTTTTGGTTTTGAGATTAAGCACACTCTTTTTCAGTCGCTGAACCCTTTTTGGATTTTTCTTTTGAGCCCAATAC
>CAYGFJ010000279.1:0-2470 GCA_964349115.1 uncultured Francisellaceae bacterium | reverse complement strand
GGCAAGCAATGTGACATTGGAATTGCGAGCACAGAGGGCAATCGCGTTTAAAAGTTCTGAGTTCAGTGTCAATAATGTGCTGGGATCCATTCGAACATCTTCCAGCAAAAAAGTTTTTAAAGCTTGCGTGTTTTTGAGAGCGAGTTTGGAAGGGCTCAGCATCAACAGATCCGCCAGCGCTTTTTCAGGAGTGGCGATTAAAATGGAATGGGTCGGGTCCAGTGTGATCTGAGTGACGCCCACTGGGTATTTGTGAGGGTGGATATATCGATAAGTAAACCGTCCGACGGGGGTGTCAAAAACTTTATCACGTTTGTTGGTGACTGAGGTCAGGGTTTCGACTCGCTCAGGAATAAAGCCATAAAAAGACAGGGCATACTCCAAAGAAAGATAAGACGGCCCGTAGATTAAATTGGCCAGCACTTCCTTTACCATGGGTTTTTGTGCCCAGGCTTCTCCAAACACATACAAGCCCTTTTTCACACGGATGAGCGTTTTATTTTTGAGAAGGCTGGTGATCTTCGCACGAGGAAATTCATAGTCCTTCAAGCTGTCTTTTAGCAGAAGATAATCCAACTCTTCATTCAAAACGTGTTGTCGAAGTGACAGGCTCATTTGAAATCTCCCCAGTAAGTCTGTAAATGATAGACATACTGGAGAGGCTTTGCAAGCAGTTTTGCAAATTTTTCCTGATCTTGCTCATCAATGTGTAATCCATCGATCGGACTCATGCGGATGTGGGCGGACATATTCAAATACGCGCAGCGATAGCGTTTCGCCTGAGAGCGCAGAAGTTCCCGCACCCAGAGGCTGAAATCCACACATTGAGTTATGTCCCCGCCACCCCAGCCCTCCTCCGCCGAAGGGAGAAGGGGGTCTTTGTTGTAATGCGCTAAGAGGCGATGATCTCAACATTGCGAGACGAGCCAAAGTCTTTGGCATCTCGTGTCACCAGGGTGTAGTCATAGGCTCGCGCTGTTGCGAGAATCAGCGCATCAGGCAATATTCAAAAAGTCGATAATAATATTGGTGTCAAAGAAGCGTTTAGTCATCATGAGCACGGCAGGCTTTTTGATAAGCAAGTCCATCGGGCAGTTGTCCCTCTAATAAGCCAAACATCGAGCTGGGAACTTCATTTGCTTTGATATACTGAGCAAGGGCCCGGCGCATGAGCTCAGAAATTGAGAGATGATACAGCTCGCAAAAATGCTTTGCCATTTGCAATTACTTAGTTTCTAAATTGATATTTGTTCTGATGAGCATGGCGTTTTTCTTCTATACACATTGAATAGGTGTATGTTAGCATTTTATGACGCTTCAGATCAAGTCGAATGAAAGTCAATGTGGAATCAGACCCTGCAATGCTGTTATGCTCTCGTTATGATTAAGAAAATAAAAATCCTCCCTCGCCCAGTTCTGGTGACTCTATTGATTGTTGCCCTGCTGCTGGCTTACCTGATTGTGCAGCATTTTGTGATCTACACTGAAGATGCGTTTGTCAAAGTCGACACCATGAGTACGGCCTCTGAAGTCGAAGGGCGGGTGACTGCGGTGTTTGTGAGAGACAATGACACTGTCCGCCAAAATGAACCGCTGATCCAAATTGATCCCACCTCGCTGGGGTTGTCTCGCGGGGTTGCCGTGGCCAGCCTTAATGAAGCCAAAGCTGCCTTGGAAAGCGAGCAAGCGCATTTGATTTTTTTGCGCCTGACGCAAAAACGGTTTCACAGCTTGTATCAATCAGGCGCCCTGCCTTTGCAAACCGTGGATGACATCAACAGCCAAGTGTTGGTGAGTGAGGCTGCTGTCCATCAACAAGAAGCCACCATCGCCCTGATGAAGAGTCGCCTGGGTTTGGCTGAATACAATCTGACTCAAACCCAAATTGTGGCAAAACAATCTGGCGTCATCAGCAGCTTGAATACCTATGTTGGCGATTATTTGAAAGTGGGCGAACCCCTTTTCACCATCGTCAGCGACAACAACTGGCGCATCATCGCCAATATCAAAGAAAATCGCCTTGCTGATCTTCATGAGGGTCAAAAGGTGATTATTTACTTGAGCTTTCACCCCTTTCATTTCTACACAGGACACATTCAAAGTATTGGCCGAGGCGTTGCACGCAGCAGAGATAGCGCAGCGGCTTTGGAATATATTGATCCCACTGTCGACTGGATTCGCTATAACTACCGCTTTCCTGTGACCATCACCTTAGATCACCCGCCTGCTGATTTGTACATGGGAGCCGACGCCCGAGTGTGGATCGTTCAATGATAGGGGACGCCTCTTCGCGCCTTGCCTTCAAAGTTGGGCTCGCGACCGCCCTCTCCGTTTTAATTGGCTTGTGGATGCATTTAGAAGACCCTTTCTGGATCGGGATCAGCGCCTTCTTGGTCTGTGCCGAACAAATGGGAAACAGCCTCGAAAAAACCGCCCTTCGCATCCTGTGTACTTTAACAGGGGCGACTTT
>CAYGFJ010000278.1:0-2472 GCA_964349115.1 uncultured Francisellaceae bacterium | reverse complement strand
AATCGTATGCACCCCATTGACTCCATCTTTTTTCCTTGGCCCTGCGAGCCTACCTTTGTCTAAAAGATAGGTATCATGTCAAGACAGAACAGAGATGAAATGATTGCAAGGGTCGGTGAGTGGCAGCGAAGTTCAATGTCTGCTGGGGCTTTTGCCCAAGCAATGGGAATTTCGAAGACTACTTTTGATTATTGGGTACGTAAAGTCAGGGAAACAGCCAGGACATCGGACGATACTCGAGCGTTTATAGAAATTCGGCCATCGGTTTTGCCCAATCCAATGGTTGAAGCTAAAGCCCAGCCGGAGATTTCGGCAAGCCCGCAAATTGTATTGACCTTTCCGGGCGGATTGTGCCTAAAAATCTACGGATAGATGCTGGGGTTAAGTGCAAACCTGCGATATTTTTTATGTTGCAGCACCATTGATATTCGAAATGGGTTCGATGGATTGGCCGGAATTGTTAGGAACCATCTAAAAAAAGACCCCATTTCTGGTGATGTCTTTGTTTTTTTGAATAAATCACGCACCCATATCAAGCTGCTTTATTGGGACGGGGATGGATTTGCCCTTTTTTATAAGCGTTTAGAGAGGGGAAGATACAGCTTATCAGCCCATAATGAGTCCTCAAAACAGATCAAAAGAGAAGAGCTTATGATGCTTCTTGAGGGTCTTTCGTTTGCAGGAATGAGCAAGAAAAATCGGTATGAATTTAGTTGAAATATATACCGTAATATACGCCAAAACCCTTGTTTTATAAGGCTTTTTAACGTATATTCGTGCATGACAAAACAGCAAGAAAACAGCTCTATTTCGACCAGCTCCCTGGTGGCAAAAATCGCCCTTTTAGAGCGTGCCCTTGATGTAAAGGATTCGGACATTGCTGAACGGAATTCCGTGATTGCTGAACGTAATTCCGTGATTGCTGCCAAGGAGTCAGCTATGTCGAAATTGACAGCTGATTATAATGCAGTAAAGTTTCAACTGGATCAACTTAAGAGGATGATTTATGGTTCTAAAAGAGAACATTTTGAATCAAAGCTCGATTCAAATCAATTGTCTCTTGAGTTTGAGCCAAAGGCAGCTGAAATAGCAGAAACCGTCCGGGTTGAGCGCGAGCTGCTCAGGGTAGAATACTTGCGTAAAAAGACTAAAAAGGAGCATCATGGCCGTTTGGCTTTGCCTCTTCATCTGCCGGTTGTAGAAATCATCATAGAGCCTTTGGAAGACACAAGTGGAATGGTATGTATTGGTCGGGAAATCACTGAAGAACTGGATTATACCCCAGCAAAACTTCATGTAAACCGCATTATCCGGCCAAAGTACATCACCAAAGAGGATGAGAAGGGCTATCAGACACAAGTTATTGCCCAGTTAAACCGTCCGATTCCGAAATGTATGGCAAGTGTAGCCCTTCTGGTGATGATCTTCACCGACAAATACATTTTTCACCTTCCACTTTACCGGATACTAAAACGGATCACTCAAATGGGAGTTCAACTGCCAAGTTCAACCCTGGAATCGTGGGTAAAGCTTGGAGCTCAACTGCTGCATCCTCTTTATGCGGTTCACCGGCTTTATGTTTTTCGGGAAATTTATCAAATGATCGATGAATCGCCTATAAAAGTACAGGACAGGGATAAACCAGGGGCATGTCACCAGGGTTATATGTGGGTAAGGTATGCTCCTTTGTCAAAAGCTGCACTTTTCGAATATTACAAGAGCCGCTCCACCAAGGGGCCAATCGATGATTTGTCAACATTCACCGGGTATATTCAAACCGATGGGTACTCCGGATATACCTATCTGGCATCTTTGCAAGGCATAACGCACCTCTCCTGCTGGTGCCATGCCCGAAGGTATTTCAGCAAGGCCCTTGAAAACGACAAGGAAAGGGCATCACATGTGATGAAGCTTATCCAATTATTGTATGCCATCGAATCGCTGGCGCGTGAATCGGAAATGTCACACCAGGAGCGACATGCCCTTCGTTTGGAAAGATCATTGCCCATCATCAATGAGATTGGTCAATATATCCAGCAGGAAAGGGATAAAGTAACACCCAAAAGTCCGATAGGGCAAGCTTTTGAATATTGCTCCAACCGGTGGTTCAGTCTGCAAAACTATCTGACCAATTGAATGCTCGAAATTGATAGCAACCTTATCGAAAATTCTATTAGACCCCTTTCAATCGGAAGAAAGAACTTTCTCTTTGCCGGCTCCCACGATGCGGCTAAAGATATCGCCATGTTCTATAGTTTTTTTGCAACTTGCACCAAGAACAACATTGACCCACAAAAGTGGCTGGCCTATGCCATGCAAAACATCAACGATACAAAACCTTCTGAGCTAAAATATCTGCTACCGCAATTTATCGATAAAAATTTGCTGGGGTAAGTCGGATTTGATGGGGTGCATACAGCTAAAGGAAATAACCCGCAAAACCAAGCCCATGAGTTTTGACCAACGCATGCA
>CAYGFJ010000277.1:0-2475 GCA_964349115.1 uncultured Francisellaceae bacterium | reverse complement strand
GATTTTGACTTCTTCCAGTTTGGCCAATTGACGCAAACGGATCTCCAAAATGGCTTCCGCCTGAATCTCACTTAAAGCAAAGCGGCGCATCAATTCCGCTTTAGGATCTTCTTCTTGACGGATGATATGAATCACTTCGTCGATGTTGAGAAAGGCGGCGAGCAAGCCATCCAAAATGTGCAGACGCGCCAGTACTTTCTCGAGGCGATGCCGCAAGCGAAGTTCTAAAGTGGTTTCACGAAATTCGAGCCACTCAGTCAAAATCATTTTGAGATTTTTAACCTGGGGGCGGCCATTCAAGCCAATCATGTTCAAATTAATGCGGCAGCTTTTTTCCAAATCGGTGGTGACAAAAAGGTGGTTCATCAAGGCCTCAACATCCACCCGATTCGAGCGCATCACAATCACGAGACGGATCGGCTCTTCGTGAGTCGATTCATCCCGCAAGTCCACCACCATCGGCAGCTTTTTGGCCTGCATTTGTTCTGCAATTTGCTCTAAAATTTTGCCCCCAGAGACTTGATAAGGCAAAGCGTAGAGAATGATTTCATCCTCTTCCACCCGATAACTGGCCCGCAGACGCACCGAGCCTGAACCAGTTTCATACATTTTCAAAATATCCTGACGCGGGGTAATCAGTTCGCCATAAGTGGGATAATCCGGCCCAGGAATCAATTCCATCAACTCAGCAATCGAGGCCTCCGGCGCCTTCAGCAGGTGCAAACAGGCATTTAAGACTTCTTCCAAATTGTGAGGAGGAATGTCGGTGGCCATCCCCACTGCGATGCCCATGGTGCCGTTCAACAACACATTGGGCACTTGCGCCGGCATCAAAGCAGGTTCGGTCAGGGTGCCATCAAAATTGGGGGTCCACTCGACAGTGCCTTGCTCCAATTCGGATAAGAGCAAATCCGCATACCGCGACAGCTTGGCTTCAGTGTATCGCATGGCTGCAAAGGATTTGGGATCATCGATCGACCCCCAATTGCCCTGCCCATCCACAAAAGGGTAGCGATACGAAAACGGCTGCGCCATCAAGACCATAGCCTCATAACAGGCAGAATCGCCATGGGGGTGATATTTCCCCAAGACGTCCCCCACGGTTCGCGCAGATTTTTTGGGTTTGGCCGTACTTTTGAGCGAGAGCTCACTCATCGCATAAATAATCCGCCGTTGCACTGGTTTCAAGCCATCTGCAATCGACGGCAACGCCCGATCCAAAATGACATACATGGAATATTCTAAATAGGCTTTTTTCGTAAACTCATGCATCGGCAGTGTTTCCACCCCATCAAAGTTTAAAGCCAGATTTTCCATGTCAACTCATGTCCTTTCAAAAAAGGAGAAGTATAGGCCAAGGCCCCCTGTTTTGGAAAGCGACGCTTTAGCGCTAGCTGTCAGCAGAAGGCTCTGCATCTACAAAACGCGCCTTCTTTTTAGATTGCCAGACCGTGCTTGCACTGCCACCGGCGCTGCCACCGCCAGATTCAAATTCAGCAGGCTTTGAACGCATGCGTTTTAAAGTTTCAATATGAACTGCTGTTTGCGCGTCTACTTCCTCCACGAGGCGATTATTCAGCTCTTCAATATAGATTTCCTGCAAAAGCTTTTCTTGAATAACATCGAACAATCTAGGCACGCCATTTTCTTCAGAAAGCCTTTTAAGCGTAGCTTTGATTAATCCTTTGTTTTTGTAAAAGCATTCTAATTCAGAAAACTTAATCCCCTTCATCAGCTCAGCGATTTCAGCGCTTAAACTCTTAATATCCAACTCCTTAGTTTTTGCAGCATCCACGATGTTTTTCAATTGTGTTGCGCGACTACCTGATAGCCTTGCCACTGTTTTCGGCATTGCTCCTGCGGCCATATCCATCTCCTTAAAAATTCATAAAAATAAATACTGGGTTCCGTTCAAAAATTAAGTTAAACAGTGCTGGCAAGAGGAAACGCTAAAGTAAACAAAGCGTATTCCCCCACAACCGACTCACAGGCGATGGTTCCACGGTGTTCGACCATCACTTCTTTACAAAACGCAAGCCCTACCCCTGTCCCATGGTGCCTCGTCCCCATAAACCGATCAAACACTTTCTCAACCATGTCAGGGGGAATGCCTTTTCCTGTATCTTTAAAATACATAATGTTCTCAGTCTTGCCTTTCACGAGCCAGATATAAATCTCCCCCTTGCCCACCGCTTCAATAAAATACAATGAGTTCCTCAACAAATTAAACAACAAATGTTCAAGCAAAAGCTCAACCCCATTGACTTCAAAATCCACTGACACATCCACATGCACCAAATTCGCCTGGGCCTCACTCACAAAAGGATACCGCTCGATGGCCCTCTTGATGCACGCCTGCATCGACAAAACTTCCACATCCTTCTGCTGAACCGTCGGCTCCTGAATATTGGTGAGCAGCATATTGATAATGGTATTGGCATACACCGTCTCATCTTTAATAGACACAATCATCTC
>CAYGFJ010000276.1:0-2480 GCA_964349115.1 uncultured Francisellaceae bacterium | reverse complement strand
ATTTATACGTTGGTGGAGGAGGTGGAGGGGGCATGCAATTTGCCAATGGGGCCACGTTCAACACACAGAATTTAAATGGTTTGGGTTTGGGTGCGGGTGCTGGGGCAGACAATCAATCCAGTGTCCAGCCAGTTCAATATTCTTATTCCACCGCAGGGGGTGCAAGCAGCACAACAACGCATGAATATTCACCTGGTCTCATTGGCAATTATCAAAGCAATTTAACGCGGCTCGCCACTCAATTACAGATTTTATATGGAAGGGGTCGCCCCATCTTTCTGACAGGCGGAGGAGGCATGGGCGTTGGCATGGAATATTTAGATACTGCAGGCAATGAAGAAGTTCCCCACGCTTTATCCAGCCAAGGTGGATTTGCGTATACCTATACTTTTGCAAGTTTGAGCACTGCAGTGCCTCAGGTCAATGACCCTTTGCCGCAAGGTTTTTATGCAAAATTGGGCAACATTTATCACGAAGCCAATACCAAAGCCCTTCAAACCTGTGGCAACACTTATTCCAATTATTCCTGCATTTGTTTTGCCACCCAAGCCTGGGTGCTCAATTTGTCGAAAGAGGCCTATTCAGGTGCTCTGCCCACCTGGCTGAGCCAAGCCTATTGCCCTGCCACCGATGCACAATTGAGCACGCTTGCGCCAAATACAGGCATCAATGCCTATCAGCAATTTACTTTGGACATTTTGGCCCACTCCCTCACCTCTGGCGACATTCTCGAGCAGGCAGGCGAAAGCGGTGCTTCAGTCACCCAAAATCTCCTGGAATATTTTCAAATGATCAATGCTCCCAATCCTGATGCGATTGAACTGTGATTTTCCAATTCGAGCCACAAATTTAGTCATGTCCCCGCCACCCCAACCCTCCTCCGCAAGGGAGGAGGGGGTTGTGCAGTGCATCTTCGTGAGGTGACCCGTGCAATCCAGTTGAGCAGAGCTGGCATTTGGCTGAGTTTGTGATAATGTTTCCACCTGTGGGTATAAAAAAGAGGAGTCAATTGAAGTGAAAAGCCAACAAATTCGTGACACGTTTACGAAATATTTTGAATCAAAAGGCCACACGCAGGTGGGGTCGAGTTCTTTGGTGCCGGGGGATGATCCAACTTTGTTGTTTACGAATGCAGGGATGGTGCAGTTCAAGGATGTGTTTCTGGGGGGTGACAAGCGGCCTTACACGCGGGCAACCAGTGTGCAGAAATGTGTGCGGGCGGGCGGGAAGCACAATGATTTGGAAAATGTGGGGTTTACGGCGCGGCATCATACGTTTTTTGAGATGTTGGGCAACTTTAGTTTTGGGGATTATTTTAAACGGGATGCGATTGCTTTTGCGTGGGAATTGCTGACTGAGCGCTTTCAGATTCCCAAGGAAAAACTGTGGATTACCGTGTTTGAAGAGGATGATGAAGCCTTTGACATTTGGCACAAGGAAATGGGCGTCGATCAGGCCCGAATTTCACGGATTGGGGCCAAAGACAATTTCTGGATGATGGGCGATACCGGGCCTTGTGGGCCGTGCACCGAAATTTTTTATGACCATGGTGAGGACATTCCCGGTGGACCGCCTGGCACGCCTGAAGGAGACTTGGATCGCTATATCGAAATTTGGAATTTGGTGTTTATGCAGTTTAATCGCGACGCCTCGGGTGCCATGACGCCTTTGCCCAAACCTTCTGTCGATACGGGGATGGGTTTGGAGCGCATCGCCGCCGTGTTGCAGGGGGTGCATGACAATTATGACATTGATACGTTTCAATATTTAATACAAGAAGCCGCTGCGGTCACGCACACCACAGACTTACATTCTCGTTCACTTCGCGTGATGGCAGATCACATTCGCTCGACCAGCTTTTTGATTGCAGATGGGGTGACCCCCAGCAATGAAGGGCGTGGGTATGTCGTGCGACGTATCATTCGTCGGGCAATTCGTCATGGATATTTGCTGGGGATGCGTGAGCCCTTTTTCTATCGATTGGTGGCTCCACTTAAAAAGATCATGGGTGAGGCGTATCCCGAGCTCATCGAGCGCGAGGCCCATATTGCCAACACTTTGAAGCAAGAAGAAGCCCAGTTTTTGCGGACTCTGACGCAGGGGATTCGCTTGTTCGATGAGGCTTTGGAAAAATTAAGTGGGACAGAAATCCCTGGTGAGGTTGTTTTCAAACTGTATGACACCTACGGTTTTCCTGTCGATTTAACGGAAGACATGGCGCGTGAACGCAATTTGACGCTGGATCAGGTTGGATTCGAACAGTGTATGGGTGAGCAAAAAGAGCGGGGCCGTCTCAGCAATCAATTTGGTTTGGACTACAACAAAATCCCAAAAGTGGATGGCTCCACCCGCTTTTTGGGGTATGACACTTTGAGTGAAAGTGCTGACATCATTGGTTTATACAAGGAAAACCAAGCGGTCGACACTTTAAAAACCGGCGAAGAAGGGGTGGTCGTGTTGTCGACCAGCCCCTTTTATCC
>CAYGFJ010000275.1:0-2483 GCA_964349115.1 uncultured Francisellaceae bacterium | reverse complement strand
GAGCTACATTTCCCGTTATGCTCCCCATCGCGAGTGACCCTCGTTATGTTGATCAAGACAAAAAAGCGAGAATTCCTGCTCCCCTGCAAGACGTCATCAAAATGCTTGGAAAAATGGATGTCCATCGCACTGAGCAAAACAGTCTGCGCGACTCTGACCCTGCACGCGTTCAGCATTTTGAAAAAGCGGTCAAACAAACCCGTACGCTGTGTGGAACTTCCCTCAATGGGATTCATCGCATCCTTCGGGGGCTCGCAGAAAAAGCATTGCATCAGGGGGGCTATCGAAGCCGTAGCACCTCCCAGCTCAACGAATGGATCAATGCACTTCTTGATAAATTGGGTCAAAATTTTAGAACTTCCCTGGAAAACGGCTTCTTTTTGACTGAGAAAATGCATGCTAACCTTCCTCATTATCGCGCTTATCTTGACAGTGGACGAGACATTGCAAAAGGAGCTCCCCTTGTACAGCCTGGGGTTAAGCCTGATGTATCCTTGTTTAAGGCTTTTGCGGCTGAAGCGAACTTTGCGCATTTACTCAATCGTGGCTATCAGCAAGAAACAGGGCACACCACTGCATTGTGGCAAGCCCATATCATATTCATGAAATCCATTGCAACCCTTTTTAGTAAGCCAGGAGAAGCGCAGCAACGGCTTCTAGAATACAGCCTCCTCCGTGCAGGATGTCAGGATGGGGTGGTGTTTGCTGACAAAATATTAAGGAAAGACTTCAATATTATGCACGAAATCGATCCGAGTCTTGTTGCCACAGCACCGTCGAAACCAAGGTTAAGCATTCCATTTGAGCGTTATTATCGTGATGCGACGGTTGTGCCTACAACTCATGTGACCTCAACTGCAGCATACTCCCCTCAAGTGGGTCATCTCTACAGCCCACCCCGTGTAGCTGGAGCAGTTGAAGCATCTGGGCTTGCCCGTTAAAGCATGCTAAAATACCCTCTTTTTTAAAATAAGGGGCAGAGGGTGGAGGCACTTTCACAACTGGAGGCGCGAGCGCTTGTTAAAATTGCTGAGGCGACGGATAAGGAAGGGCTTTACACTCTCAAAGTTTCTGTCCTCGGAAAGAAAGGCGAGCTCACAGATATATTGAAAACCATGGGGGCGCTGCCTCCTGAAGAGCGACCCAAAATGGGGCAGCTTGTCAATCAAGTCAAATCAAATCTTGAAACGGCGTTTACAGAACGTGAAAAAATCCTAACAGAATCCGCTTTGGCGGCTGCTTTGCATCAAGAAAAATTGGATGTCAGCCTGCCGGGCAAGCGGCATATGCTCGGGAAGGCTCACCCCATTACTCGCTCGATGGAACGGATTTCACAGTTTTTTCTGCACAATGGGTTCAGCTTGTCTGAAGGGCCACAAATTGAAGATGATTTTCATAATTTTACAGCTTTGAATATTCCTGAACACCACCCCGCGCGGGCGTCTCATGACACCTTTTATTTTGAGGATGGCAAGCTGCTCAGGACGCATACGTCGAATGTGCAAATTCGTTTGATGGAAGAAAAAAAACCCCCACTGCGCAGCATTTCAATGGGGCGAGTCTATCGCTGTGACTACGACCAAACCCATTCACCCATGTTTCACCAAACAGAATGTTTGTGGCTGGATCAAGGCATTACCTTCACACATTTGAAGGGGCTGCTCACTGCATTTTTGCATTATTTTTTTGAAGATGAACAACTCAAAATTCGCTTTCGGCCGTCTTACTTTCCATTTACCGAACCGTCGGCGGAAGTTGATGTGTGGTTTAACAATCGTTGGCTTGAGGTCTTGGGCTGCGGGATGATCCACCCCAATGTGCTCAACAATGTGAAGATCGACCCCACACAATTTCAAGGCTTTGCCTTTGGCATGGGCGTTGAACGCCTGACCATGGTGCGCTACGGCATTATCGATTTGCGGATGCTGTTTGAGAATGATGTTCGATTTTTGGAGCAAATATAAATGAAATTTTCTGAAACCTGGCTACGCAGCCTTTTTAACAAACCTTTGGAACTGACCACTGAATCCCTCTGTGACACCCTCACTCAATTGGGTCTGGAAGTCGAATCCTGTGAACCCATTGCAAGTGAATTCACAGGCGTTGTGACCGGTGAAATTGTTGAAGCAATTCAACATCCTGACGCAGATCGCCTCCGAGTCTGCCAAGTGTCGATGGGCAGCGCGCCTTTGCTCAATATCGTCTGCGGCGCACCCAATGCCCGCGCGGGCATCAAAGTCTGCGTGGCCACAGTCGGCGCCATTTTGCCAGGCGACTTCACCATCAAAGAAGCCAAACTCCGTGGAGTCCTTTCACAAGGCATGTTGTGTTCTCAAAAAGAATTAGGCTTGACTGAGACTTTTGATGGCATTATTGAATTGCCACAAGACGCGCCTTTAGGTGTGAATGTACGGGACTATCTTGATTTGGATGATCACATCATCGAAATCAACCTGACGCCTAATCGGGGGGATTGTTTAAGT
>CAYGFJ010000274.1:0-2486 GCA_964349115.1 uncultured Francisellaceae bacterium | reverse complement strand
CATCAGATGAATCAAGTGGTGCTTCAAGCGAAGCGATTGCTCCAGTCGCAACTGGGCCTGCTGCTCCAGAAGTGCCGTTGCCTGATGGGATAAAGGGTGTTCTGGCTGTCTTTACCGAAGAGCAGCTGCGTCATGTTTTAGAAAACATCATGTTGATTAAGGATGCAGTAGTCATACGCGAAGCGATGGCTGCACCGGATGCACGTGCTGAATTGCTGCCTGCAGTCAGAAAACTACAATTCGCGCAAGCTTATCTTGGCAGAGTCGAAAATTATGAGCCAGTCAAAATTGGCACACACAACCTGCCCAGTCCGGCTGGGTTCCCCGAATTCAAAGCCATGCAGAGCCAAGTAGAAAAACTGTATGGCGATTTCAGTAAGCTTCTGGCTGACCCAAAAGACGCCGCGGCACTCAATGCTTTTTTTGAAACTATCAAAACATTTACGCGTGAAGAATTGGTGCATGCGCAAAGGAACGTCAATGCGATTTCGGCTTTACCTGGCCATGTTTTCACTGATGTAGGGCAATTTTCAGGGGACGTCATTGCGTATTTTTCTACTCAGGATCAGGCTCCGGTACATCGACGAGATTTAGGCACTGCGGACGGTATCAAAGGGTTTCTTGTATTCGAGGTGAAGAACTTGTATGCGCAGGTGATGCCTGCTCCGGCAGCAGCTGGTGCTGCAGCGGGGCAAGCACGGGCTCCTGCTGGTCTGGATGCAGCCTTAAT
Organism: uncultured Francisellaceae bacterium; assembly: GCA_964349115.1. Lineage (GTDB taxonomy): Bacteria > Pseudomonadota > Gammaproteobacteria > Francisellales > CACEW01 > JAJZUD01. The sequence continues at coordinate 1,756 of CAYGFJ010000274.1, read as the reverse complement.
AGGGCTTAATGCTGCTGAATTACACAATGTGATTGCAAATTTACAGCGATTTCAGACAAATATTTTTGACCCGACACGCACTTCTGCTGAAGATAACTTGAAAAAAACCATCGCCAGCGCTTACTTGAGCGACTTCACTAATTTTATTCCACGGAAGTTGGCAAACAGCGATGGATATCAGTATTTTACTGTGCAGACATTGGGCCGTAGAACAGGTCGCTTGCCTTTTATTATGGGCAAGTGTGTGCAGTTTGCGAGGCTTGTTGGTGTTGGGATTGATGATGAAGTAGTCACTGCTTTTTTGGAGCGTATTAAAGATTACAATCGTCCACAGTTGGCTCAAGTTCAAGCGCATTTGGATTATGTTGGCATTTATGCGGCACTGCCAGGCGAGAAGGTGGGCGCTGAAGACGTTGCAAAAACCGCGGCCATTCATGATTATTTAAAAGTCAGTATAGAACACCTTATCAAGCATGATATTGAGTCTACAACATGGAATGCCGCATTCCGCAAGGCAGTGAATGACCGGCTTAAGCACGGTTTGTTGGAGGAAATTAAGCGCCTCTGTGGCGAAATCTTGGCGGCCGCTGCTCCAGCGGGCACTGCTCCTGTGGGTGGGCCTGATGTGGGTTCAGATGTAGAGGAAGGGAAACCCAGCGATGGAGTATTTGCTCCAAGAGGAACTGTTCGCAGAAATGCTGTCCCCCAGATTCTAGATTTTGGGAGTAGCGACGATGATGCTGCTGGGGCAGGTGGTGGTTCTGGTGGCGGCGGTGGTGCAGCTGCAGCTGCGGAGCATGTTTCGGTTAAAACCGCCCCCACAGTGGCGGCACCACCTACACCCAGTGATCGAATCCAGGGTGCATTCAGAAACTCTAATGAGCAGGTGCTTCAAAAGGTATTGAATAATTTGCAGGCATTGCTGGATAGGGTTCGACCGGCTGATGTAGACAACATCACCAAGGCCATGGCTGATGCTTGTCTCAATAATCGAACATTTGTCAATGGTTTGGCGGAGCAAACTGCGATTGGAAGGGGGTTTGGCGGGCTTGTAGTCCAGGCTAAGACGCTATGGGGTCAATATACAGAGATATGTAGTGAAGCTGGCGACGTACGGAAATTTGCGCAGGCAATGGTGGACGGCGATCTTTCTGCGATTTATAACGAAATGCTTGCTGCGTTGGGTCAGCGGCTTCACTTGGATGAAGGCGCTGAGGCTGCTCAGATTAATTTCTCTGCTTATTCTCCAGAACAGCGTCAACAAGCCGATAAAAATTTGCAGAACTTTTTCGCACTTGCTTCTGCTTTGCAGCATGAGTCATCAGGGGCTGCGGCGATGTCACCTGGTGCTCCGAGATTGAGGCGTGGAAGTGGGACGCGGGATCTGGATAACCCAGTCAAAGTCCAATACCTTTATGCTTGTTTTACGGGTGAAAACTCGAGTAGGCATCTCGCCAGTGACTCGGCTTTGTTTGAGGAGAGAGTGAACCTGGTTGTTGCAATACATTCGGCTTACGCCAGTCTTTTTTTGGGGGAAGAGGATGAGACGCAGGCGACTCAGGCGATGATAGGGTGGCTTGCTGGGTTTGTGGATAGAGGGAGTTTGGCGACCGTTTTGGAGAATTTAAAACACTGCCAGAGAGAAGCGAACATGCCTGCTGGCACAGAAGAAGGGGGTGAGGCAGTCAATCTTGCAATTTTAGAGGCGATTGCCGCTCGTCTTGCTACACCGGAAGGTCGTGAGATGCTGCTGGAT
>CAYGFJ010000273.1:0-2488 GCA_964349115.1 uncultured Francisellaceae bacterium | reverse complement strand
CTCCCACACCAACGCCACAAAAACCCACTCCCCAAAAATTGGCCCCTGACAAAAGCGCCGCGATGGTTCAAAAGACCACCCCCCCCAAACAAAATTCACAGCAATCGAGTGTTCAACAAAAGCAGGCTCTGCAAAAACTAAAAGCCTTGGGCCTCTCCAGTCTGCAACAAGCGGTTAACAGCAAGCAACTTGAAGCCGCCAGCGCCGCCCAAGCCTCAGAGAACCTCACTCTAAAAGAAAAATACATGGGCCTGATCCAGCAAACCATCCGCTCCAACTGGATCAATCAATTCCCGCAAAGCAATGTGACCGTCACCCTCCAGATTTCCCTGGACGCCCACGGCAATGTCTTAAACGTTTTCGTCAAACAGACCAGTGGTAACGCGGCCTTCGACCGCCAAGCTGTCCTCGCCGTCAAAAAATCCTCGCCCTTGCCCTTGCCACCTGACCCCAATTTGGCCAAAGATTTCATGAGTTTGGTTTTGCCTTTTAGTAATAGCTCGTGATTGAAGCAAGGGGATTGTATCATTGGGCCAGAACTGGTAGAATCTGCGGTTCACTTGGGGGCGACCTGGTTTCGACGGGGTCACCAAACCTTGAAGTGCATGCCGAGGCTGATGAATCCTCGCAAATCAATCATCACGTTGCAATTAACTGGCAACAAAAAAGGCCGTAAGGCCGCTAACAGTCCCGTACTTGGACGCGTAGCACTCGCTGCGTAACCAAGTCGTCAGCAGAAACTGACAGACTGGCGTGCTGTGAAGGAGTGCTTGTTCTTCCCACACACGCTCATGATTGACAAGCTCGCTTTGACTTTTGCCTAGAAGTCAAAATTAAATGACGCAAGTCACAGGCTCGCTAAAATCCCGCCCTGTCCCTGAGGCTGATTGTAGTTAAAACCATATCGGAAGACTAAGCATGTAGAACTGAGAGCAGCGGGTCCTCGGACGCGGGTTCAATTCCCGCCGCCTCCACCATTTTTCGATCAAATCGTTCTGTAAGCCTTGGTGATATTGGTCTCTTCAAATTGATAACACGGGAATCGAATAGTACTTCACAGCCGGTCCTTTGCCAATACGCCGAATGTGTCCACCTTCCAATAGCTGTCCTAGCCGCCTACTCGCCGTATTGCGTGATACATTCAAGTAAGTTTGCACATCATTTACTTTAACTACCGCACGCATATTGAATAAGGCTAATAATTTATCTTCTTCCAGAGAAAATTTTTCTTCGTCGGGTAAGAAGTAAAAAATAACTTTAACGCTATCAGCACCTTCAATAAACTCAGGTTGTTTAAGGCCTGCCTTTTTACAGCTTTCCAAAATTAAACGGATCCCCGTGCCTAATTTTTCAATAATGCCCAAGCGGCGTGCATTTCGAGCTAAGTTTGGATTTCTTAAGTAGGTTGTTCCATCGCCGAGGTTGTTGATGTCTACTAGCCCAGGGAAATTGCCAGGGCTAAATATTTCTAAACGATTATCATAAAGGGCAATTTTTACAGAGCCAGGAATGGAGTATTTTCTGTGAAGCAAAGCATTGACTATTGCTTCTCGCAATGCGATCTCCGGAATGATTGTTGTTCCTGTCAATTTTGTACCAGCGAGCTGATGGTTTCGCATTAACCAAGAGCGAATGAGCTCGAAGCTAGTCGTGATTTGCTTTTCTAAAGAGCCTGGTATTTCTTGGGTTTGAATAATATCTCGGCCATCTACTCCTCTAAAATGTGTACATCGAACGATTGCCTCTGGAATATAAATTTGGGGGGTTTCACAAAACATTAAAACTCCCGCTACAGTAGGATAGTATTTTTTGGCATTAGAGCCAGAAGGCGTAATAGTCTTCTCGGCAAGAAGACGAGTTGTAATCACCTTGCCAAAGGCATTGGATAAAAGTTCTTGGGATAAGATATTTATATCTGCATGTATAGGCTCTTCATCGAAGAAAACTCTTTTGTTTTCACGCATTAATTCTTCAATATATTCGGCATTTGCTTTCCGTGTGCTGGATCCTGCTCGCAAGTAAACACCTTGTGGAAGCCCTTCATTTCTCATAAAAACTGGCTTTTTAATGCTGGAGGGTACTTCTATAATGATAGCACTCAAACCTTCAAAGTTTTTCTCATAAATTTCTAAGAGTAGGCTTGGGCTCGTTGCATCATAGACGCTATTTGGAAACTCATCATAAACTCGATTTCTTGTTTCCTCGTCAATACCAATCACTTTTCTGGTCTTGTCATCAATGCCAATGATGATTTTTCCTCCTGTGGCATTAGCAAATGCAATACAGGTTTTGATTAAGCCCGGAAAGGCGGGTAATTTTGATTTGAACTCTAAAGATTTCGATTCTCTTTCTGGGTAGGTGTAGCTCATGTTTGCCTTAATTGAACCAATTGCACCAAGTATACATGAATTGCACCAATTGCACCAATGATATCAGGGCCACCTCACGAAGAATTCGCTTGACAGCCCTGTTTGGATATAATTTGAGT
>CAYGFJ010000272.1:0-2494 GCA_964349115.1 uncultured Francisellaceae bacterium | reverse complement strand
GGCTGGACCCGATTAAAACAGGTGAGGTCGGAAAAATCCGCCCTGTTGTTGTGTTGACAGCTGATATTTTCCTCCCTGTCACACCAGTTGTTTTCATTTGCCCCCTGAGCAGTCGCTCTGATCCTGGTTGCGCTGATCTGCATCTTGAGGTTGGGCCACGAGAAAATTTGCACAAAGTAAGCTTCGCTTTGCCCGAGCACGCCCGCTCCATCAGCAAGGCCCGTCTTGTCATGCCACGTTTGGCTCAGCTGAGCCCAAAAGAATTTCAGATCATCATTCAAAACATCCAACGTTTGATGGGGGTTTTTTAAAATTGATCTCAAGCCCAGCTTCAGTTAGACTAAAAAAATCCCTCAACCCATTGGAGTGCCTTATGTCCACCTTCACCCGATTGAGTCTGTCCTTCAGTTTCATTGCTGTCAGCACTTTGGCCATGCCCGTTTTTGCAGCAGCAGCGCCTGCTGCGGCAGTATCAGCTTATACTTTTGTGGTGGGGGAACCCTATGTTTCATCGGGTTCTCTTCCAGCAGGTGCATTGCCTGGATTGTATGCGGATCTTCTGGGTGGCAACTCACAATTGGGCAGCCCCCTGACGAGCCCATTTTCTGTCAATCGAATTCTTTTAGACGTCTTAAGTCCTGCGCCAGGCATTGATCCTGCCAACTACGGCATTGGCGACAGTGTTGCAGACAGTGGCTATGCCATACAATTTTTATCGCAACTCGCCAGCAAGTATCCAAACATTGAAGTATATGCGTATCTTGATATAGAAAAAGCTGCACCTCCTGCATCTCCTGCATCTCCTGCATCTCCTACGGCCTGGGGTCAATGGACAATTCCAACTGGATTGTCGACGCCTGGTCCCACAAGTCTTCCCAGCTGCATTGCAGCGACTGCTGTAGTGCCGCCGCCAACGCCAAGACAAGATATCCTCAAGTCAATGTGTTGGGCCAATGCAGTGAATCAATTGATTGGGCAAAATGTAATAACAGGGGTTGCTTATGAAGGACAACGTTTTGAAGATGCTGGCGATACTGCATGGATTGCTGGCCAGGCAACTCAGTATCACTTGAAATTTGGTTGGATCAGTTCAGGGGCAGATTCTAATGCTGATATCAATTTTATTGAGATCTACGATAAAGATCAAAATCATTATACAAGCATTGATACAGCTGCTTTAGAAGCAGAATATGCGCTGGGTGCGGTGACATTTCCAGGGCCTCAACTGGTGGCTAATGGAGGTGAAGTCAGTGGGAATATTTATCAATGTGCATTGGATCCAGCCAACTCAAATTGTACTGGGTATCAAAGTGCCTTTAAGAATTCGAGCCCACCAAGCGCCCCAGATCTTGGGGTGATGGATGCTTTTAATTATATTTTTAATGGTAATGTTCAAACTCCCTTATCGCCGAGTACTTTTTCCTTGTCGGAGCCACTGAGTAAACCTATTGTCTTTTTGTTTTCTACTCAATACATTGGCCCTTTGGGGGCCTATGCAGGCAGCGGGAAGTTGTGTACGGAAGCGGCGCATAATTGCGCCTGTATCGCCTCTCTTTATGATTCAAAGGGAACAGCAAGCTGTGGAGATGAAAATGGCTTTGGAGCATGGCAAAATTCAGCTGATTTGCAAAGTTTCATCAAGTTTAACAATGCCTTTCAAACTGATGTCTGTCAGGGAAGTGCTCTGTGTGAAACAGGCATTTACATGTACGACTACATTCCTCAATCTTGGTTCAACGGAATGGGTTTGTAATTGATATTTAAAACACCTTACCTTATGGCGGCTTTATTCCTCCTGCTCAGCGCATGCAGCACAGCGCCGACGCCAGTGGTGACGGCTGTGCCATTGCAGTCAACGACGCCCTTTGTGGTGAATGCGACACTGCCAGCAGATCAGCAGGCGTTTATTGATCGGATGGTGAAGACGGAGCAGTTTAATGCGGCGGATTTGGAGAGGTTGTTTCTTCAGGCGAAAGTGAATCCAACGCGGGTGCGGCAGATGGATCAGCCGCTGGAGTCGCTCACTTGGGGGCGGTATCAGCACTTGTATGTCAGGCCAAGTTTGATTGCGAAAGGGCAGGTGTTTTGGACAGCGAATCAGGCAGCGCTGGCAGCGGCAGAGACGCAATATGGGGTGCCGCCTCAGGTGATTGTTGGGATTTTGGGGGCAGAAACCAATTATGGAGGGAATGAAGGGGAGAGCGGTGCATTGAATGCTTTGTTTACCCTGGCGTTTCATTACCCCAGGCGCGCTGCCTTTTTTCAAAATGAATTGGCCAGTTATTTGGTCTTGACCCGTGAAGCAGGGTGGAATCCGCTGACATTAAAAAGTTCATATGCTGGGGCGCTCGGCATGCCACAGTTTATGCCGAGTGTTTATCAACACTATGCAGTGTCTGACAGTCAAAATTATCCAGATCTCTTTCACAGTCCCAGTGATGCCATCGGCAGTGTGGGCAATTATTTATCCAAAATGGGTTGGCAGCGAGGGCAG
>CAYGFJ010000271.1:0-2516 GCA_964349115.1 uncultured Francisellaceae bacterium | reverse complement strand
GGTTGGGCCTGCGGTCTTTGTCTTCTTCCATTCAATTGCCGTGTGGGGTTTTAAAAAAGACCCGAAAATCATGAAAGTGATGTTGAATCACTTTCGCTACAAAGGGTTTTATCCCCCGGTCAGTTTTGCACGGGCAAAACCGTACGCACAAAAAACAATTTCAATTCCTCAATTTTAGGAGCCACTATGATTCACGACTATACCCAATTTTTTTCAGGCTTGTTCAAGCCCCTGATTCAAGTGTCCGACACCCGTCGTGACTTGGATTATAAAACTGCACAGCTTGGATTAAACGAGCTGCTCAACTATATGCTCATGTACAACGACAAAGCCATTTTAATGAAAGACGGCGCCTTTGCCGCCAGCTTTGTCTACCGTGGGCCTGATGTGGAATCTTCCACAGACAGTGAACTTGATCAAATCGTTCACACATTAAACCATGCTTTGAAAATGACGGATTCGGGGTGGATGCTTGAATTTAACCTGCTACGTCTACACTCCACTGCCTATAGTTCACCCCAGCAATTTCCCGATCTGGTCTCAGGCCTCATCGAAGAGGAGCGTCGAGGCCAATATCAAACAGAAGGTGCCCACTTTGACACCTTGACCTATCTCACTTTGACCTATTTGCCTGAACCTGCCATGAAATCGTCCATCAAGCGCTTTTTCCTGGAAAGTGATGAGCCCTTTAAAGAAACGACCCTCCAGGATTTATACCAACGCTTTGAAGAGCGCCTTTCTAACCTCATGGACGTTTTGAGCAAGTATCTAAAACTGGAGCGTCTACACGGCAGGGCATTGCTGACCTATTTGCACTATTGCCTAACGGGTCAGACTCAGGTGGTTCAGGTTCCACCGATTGGCCTCTTTTTGGATTCCTACCTCTGCCACGATAATTTTGTGGGCGGAATCAGGCCCAAAATTGGGAAAAAACATATTCGGGTGATCAACATCTCCGAATATCCTGCCGAAGTGTATCCAACCGTGATGGAACGCTTGAACAGCCTACCCATTGTCTATCGCTGGTCGCTGCGTTTTATCCCTTTGAGCCAACAGGGCACTGAAGCCAAACTAAAAGAAATGGGCCGGGGCTGGTATCAAAAAGCCTTGGGTTTTAAGGGCATTGCCCGCCAGGCTTTTGGTGGCGCACCCACACTCCAAAATGGCGATGCAGCGGGAATGGTTGCACAAATTGAAGAGGCCAAAACGGCCAATTCCAGCAATCAGGTTCGCTATGGTTATGTGAGCAATGTCATTGTTTTGATGAACGAGGACGCACAAAAACTGGATGAAGAAGTGCGGATGATCTCGCGCTCCCTCCAGCAATTGGGCTTTCTCGTCAAAGATGAAGATTACAATGCCATCGATGCCTACTTGGGATCACTCCCAAGTCACGGGGATCGCAATATTCGCAAAATCCTCCTGAACTCTTATGAATTGGGTTGCATGGCGCCCGTCAGTGCGATTTACCAAGGCGAAGAGTTTTGTCCTTGCCCATTTTACCCCGTCGCCTCTGCGCCATTGTTTTATTCAGCGACCCAGGGTGCAACTCCATTTCGATTCAATCTCCATGTGGGTGACATTGGTCACACGATGATTATTGGGCCAACGGGTGCGGGCAAATCAACCCTGTTGGGCCTTTTCATTGCACAACATCGCAAATACCCTGAGTCTCGGGTCTATGTGTTTGACAAAGACAATTCAAACAAAGTCATCACTTTGGCTTTACAAGGCGATTATTACGATGTCGGCAAAAACCAATCGATCAGTTTAGCACCCTTGTCTCACATTGATAATGACGAAGAATTTGACTGGACACTTGGGTTTGTCGAAAACCTGATGGAGCTGCAAGGGCTTGCCCCCACCCCCGAGCAAAAAGGCGAAATCCGAGATGCGCTCATGAGCCTCAGGCATTCTGCACGCAGCACCTGGAATTTAAGCGGCTTGATTGACATGCTCCAGGACAAGCAAATGCGCAGCGCTTTGAGCGTCTATACTGAATCTGAAGCCATGTCATCCTTGCTCAATGCAAGTGAAGACCAGATTGGCATGAGTTCGCTCATGGCTTTTGAAATGGGCTGGCTGCTGGAACAAAAGAATGCCTTTTACCTTCCCGTGATTGACTACCTCTTTCGGGTGCTTTATCGCGAATTTAAAAAGCGTCATCCTGCGCTTCTGATCTTGGACGAAGGCTGGCTTTACCTCGACAACCCTTATTTCGCCAAAAAACTCAAAGACTGGTTTAAAACTTTACGCAAATTTAATGTTGCGATTGTCATTGCCTCTCAGTCTTTGAAAGATGCAGCGGAATCTGAAATCAGCGCAGTGTTGCTTGAATCTTGCAAGACGAAAATCTATTTGCCGAATGATGCCATGACCGATGAGGCCAAGGCCATCTATCAATCCTGCGGCTTGAATGAGCGGCAAATCCAAATCATCGCGGGCGCAAAACCCAAACGGGATTATTACGTCACTTATCCACGTGACAATCGACTCATCACTTTGGGGCTGGGGCC
>CAYGFJ010000270.1:0-2522 GCA_964349115.1 uncultured Francisellaceae bacterium | reverse complement strand
CCCCTCCTCCCTGGTGGAGGAGGGTTAGGGTGGCGGGGCGTGGGATCATCCTGCTGCAGCGCTGTTATCAGCAGATACGGAGTCGTGCGTTTTGGCTCGTACTGCAGCATTAGTAAATGAGATAGCAGGGCCAGAAGGGCCAGAAGGGCTAGCAGGGCCAGTTTTGGCGTCACTTTCTTGAACACCAAACACTCCACCGAGCATTTCATCCGCTGCGTTTACAGCGCGTTCAGCCTTATTTTCATGCACAGCCTTGCCAGCGGAAGCCCCCTGACCCTGTGTTGAATTGGGTGGCCTGTGGGCTTGAGGGTCATGAAGCCCGTCAAAGTCATCCTTGTCTTGTTGCCGTGATACTGGAGAAGGACCTGGTACTGGAGCAGAAGGAGCGCCAGTACCAGCAGAACTACTGGCTTCAACGACTGCAGTCGGTTCGCTCGCATAGGAGGTGTTGCCAAAAGCACCCGCTGGGGGAGAGACTGTTGGCTGAGGCGCTGGCGCAGGAGGCGCTGGCTCAGAAGCCACAGATGAAGCAGGCGTTGGAGAAGCTTCTGCCACACTGGTGGGCCGCTCTGCATCCTCAGGACCTGTGACAGGCAAACCCGCTTTTATTAACTCCCTTGGATTGAGTGCAGGTCCTTGTTCAGCCAATGCAGCAAGCTGATCTGCGTTCATGTTTTTTAAGGCTTCCGGAGCAACTGTAAAGCCTTTGGCTGCAAGGGTTTTAACGATGGCGTCCACCTGCTCATTTTTTCCAGTGGGTGCAGGAGCTGTTGCGTGTAATTCCTTAAGCGCCTCAACTGGGAGCATTGTACCTGTTTTGTTGGCTACTTCTAGGAGGTCCGTAATATTTGTGCTGCCTTTTTTTGCATCAAGTTCTTTCTTTTTTCGTTTTTCTAGTGCACTTTGCCCCATTCCCATGATTGATTCCTTGCGTCAAAAAATTAATGAAATTATAATTATTTTATCTTCTTTAGTCAAGAAAAATTGCTACAAGCAGCTAGGACACCAAAAACTGATACTCCACCCCACGGGTTTTGTAGATTTTATCCTCTGTATCTTCACCGGGAAGGCCAGGGTGACACATGATGAGACCGCCTTCTTGGCTTTGTTTTAAAAAGCCTGCAAACCATTTTGGATAATCGGCGTGCTCATCAAAAGCATAGATGCCCGCGAAACTGGTGTTATGGGGGATGCCTTTTTGCGCTAAAAGCTTGCGTAGGTGCATGGCACCGGTGCCAGCGATAATGAAGGCTTTCAGGGAGTGAAGATTGTGACTCCAGCAGGGGTTGGCGGAAATGCGGATCCAGGCATTTTGATCAGGATAAAGGTCTGCATAGACGGCCAACAGTGCATCGCGAATCTGCGGCAGATGGTGAATATGTTGGTGTCCGTCGATATGGCTGGGCAAGCAGCCCATGGCCTTGGTGAAGGCGTCAATCTGAGCCCTGATTTCGGCTTTTAAAATGGGAAGGGAGAAACGACGCAAAAAGGCGCGGCGCAGCACCGTTGAAAGTGATCCAAAATACGGCTGAGCCGCTTTGGTCAAGGCCTTGCCTTCGGTAAAATTTAAATGAAGACCCATGCTGAGCTGAGGGGATTGTTGCCACGCTGTGGCCAAAGCAGGCGCTGCGCTGGGCCAGAGCGGAAAATTGCTGAGGCAACTGACCGCATCCAATTTGCCTAATTTCACCAAATTCAAAATGCCTTGATTGACGGAATGGGAATAGGCAAAATCATCCGCACAGAGGGTCAGGGTTTTCATGCATTGGGCTCATTGCTGAGCAGAACTTCACGGGGAGTGGTTTTTAAAAGATAAACAGTACCCAGCTGATTTTCTAAGCCTGCCACACTGCCGGGATCCGTCACCAAAAAGACCCGATGGGCTGTTTGGTGCCACAGCGCAGGCAATTCACTGGGGAGCAGCAAATTGGGCTGGCGCTCACCGTATTTAAACAGAATATCTTCAGCCAATTCCCGATGCCAGGAGTCATCGTAGACAATACTGGGGTCGTCCCAGTTGTAGACCACTTTGACATCACGCTGTGTGTACATCAACAAATCATAATTAAAGTGAAAGTACTCGACGACCACATCGTTGGGGCCCGCATCCTGATTGATGACTGCCGCAATGGGGTAGATGCTTTTGGCATTGAAAACTATTTTCAAAGGGCTGATCAGGCTCCACAAAAAGAGGGCTTGAAAGATGAAAAAGGCAATAAAATAAGGGGTGCTTTTCTGCGTCTTAAATGCAAGCCAATGAAGCACGAGCATACTAACGCAAAGCACAATCAAGGAAGGCAACAAGACGGATTTTGGAATTTGGGCGGTCAGCGGAGAGATCCAGGCAAACACCATCCCACCCAAAAAAACAAAGGTGTAGACGAGGGTCGCAATTTTCAATTCTCGGATTTGTTTCAGCGAGTTCCAGCGACGAGACAGATAAACGGCGATCAACATGGCTACTGCTGGAAAAACAGGGATGATGTAGCCTGGTGTTTTGGAAGCGGGAATGCTGAAAAAGA
>CAYGFJ010000269.1:0-2522 GCA_964349115.1 uncultured Francisellaceae bacterium | reverse complement strand
GAACTCGCGATCGCCCTCTTCGCCTCAGCCTCAGCAATTTTTGGGATACTTTGATCACGCCTTTTTAGCGGCGATGATTCTTTTTCACAAGGCGAAGGTCGACATGCTGGTGTTGGAAGTCGGGATTGGCGGGCGCCTGGATGCAGTGAACAGTATGGATGCAGATGTGGCAGTGATCACTACGATTGATTTTGATCATACTGAGCTTTTGGGGAAGACACGTGAGGCGATTGGGTTTGAAAAGGCGGGGTTGTTTCGACCTCGTCAGATTGCGGTGTGTGGCGATGTCGATACACCAAAGACTGTGATTGAGCAGGCACAGAACCAGGGGGCGGAACTTCTCCTGCGAGGACGAGATTTTCAACTGGAAGACTTGCCACAATGCAGTTTTGTCAACGAACAACTTCCTATTCAAAATGCGCTAACGGCTTGGATTGCACTTCAGGCGTTGGAGAGCAAGGGGTTGGCTCGGGTGGATAGATTACAATTTCAAAAAAGTCTTGAGACTTTGAAGCTGCCAGGCAGAATTCAAGTGCTCTGTCAGCAGCCGGAGATTTTGGTGGATGTTGCGCATAATCCTGAGTCCGCGCGTTATTTGGCAGGATATTTGAAGGCACATCCGGTGGTAGGCAAAACGTATGCGGTTTTCTCCGGTTTATGTGAAAAAGACTTGGCTCAGGTGATTGGGCCATTGAAAGAGCTGATTCATGGCTGGAATATCTTGGTGCTGGACCATCCACGGGCAGCTTCAGAGGCTCAATTGTGCGATGCATTACAGGGATGCGCCATTGCTGTTTTTGAAACGATGATAGACTTAGATGTAAGTTTAGAGCGGCAGGTGGGTGTAGATGACCGTGTTGTGGTGTTTGGCTCATTCGTTCTTGTGAGTTTATTTTTGACATGCCATAATTCAAAAAATACAGTTTTTCATAAAGGAGAATGCCATGACGAGTAGTTTGGGTTTGTTGGACTTTTTGATTCTGATTGTGATGGGGTTGTCCATTATTTTGGGTTATGCCTTGGGTTTTTGGCGCAGTGCACTGTCAGTGTTGGTGTGGGTTGTGGCTTTCTTTGTGTCGATGTTTATGGGGCCCGGTATGGCCGGCGCGTTTGGGGCGTATGTCAGCAGCCCGACCATGCAATTGTGGCTTTCTTATGGCGTTCTCTTTTTTGTGACCATGATGATTGGGATGGTTGCGCGCATGATTTTGCGGGTGATGTTGATGACTTCGAGGATTGGGGGGACGGATCGAATGTTTGGGGCCTTGTTTGGCTTGATTCGTGGGATTTTGATTGTGACGATTTTTCTGTGGTTTACACTGCTAGTCGGTTTGAATCAAAGTAATTTTTATACGAGTTCGATTTTGGGGCGTTACTTTGAGCCTTTGGTGCATTTCATTAGCAGTGAATTTCCCAATGCAACAGCGGACATTACAGGTTCGGCAAGCACTGTGAAGGATGCGGCCAATTCTGCTGCTGGGACGGTAGGTGGCGTTGGATCGGGGGCGGGTCCTGCACCTGCGTATCTTGGGCCTGGTTATTCAGGAGGCGGTGGTGGAGGAAGTGGCTTGAGTTTGCCTGGCGCTGGGGATTTGAGTGGTGCGGAGGCCACAGCACAAAATTGGTTTCAGAAATTTTTGGCTCAGATTCACTCTGTTTTATAAAGTAAAAGTACGCAGGTCACAGTGACCAGGGGTCATTTCTAAATAGCTGCCAGTGTGGTGCCAATCTCCTAAAACAATGCGCTTGATTGTTCCGTGCTGATGTTCGGCCATCCGGTGCGTATGCCCGTGAATGATGAGATCAGGTTTGTATTTTACAATATCCTTTTGAATAGCACTGTCTGTAGTATCAGCCAGTTGATAATTGCGGTCTTCAGCTTTTCCAATATGAGGATTTTTATTGTGTATTTTCTTGGCCATGTTGATGCGGGTGCTTTTTTTTAAGTGTAGAAAAAGCCATTTGACGATGGGATTGCGGGCCACTTTTTTGTAGCGTTGATAGGCGTGGTCGAGGGTACAGAGGTGGTCGCCATGGCAAATCAAGATGCGCTTGCCAAAAATAGAGAGCAGTGTTGGGTCCTTCAAGAGGGTGATGTGATAGTGACTTAATGTGGCGTGACTTAAAAGAAAGTCGCGATTTCCATGGATAAAATAAAGGGAGATGCCTTGCTCACCCAAAGTCTTGAGCTGGTTCAAAATATCCTGTTGAAAAGGAGGCATGACGTCTTCACCCAGCCAGTATTCAAAGAAGTCGCCCAGAATGAAGAGTTGGCTGCACTGGGGGGCAATGTGTTGGAGGAAGTGCTGGAAGAGTAATGGGACTTCGGGTTTGCTTGGGCTTAAGTGAAGGTCAGAGATGAAAAGTGCGCGCTGTGGTTTTTCTGGCATGAGGACTACGTGTTTCATAGGGTTTTCATAGCTTAGCGCGGTTTCTCGTAAAAAGCAGTAAGTTTTTGCAGAAACAGGTTGACACCTCAAATCCCGCAGGTATAATAGCGCCTCTTCACTTCGGGATAGGGG
>CAYGFJ010000268.1:0-2523 GCA_964349115.1 uncultured Francisellaceae bacterium | reverse complement strand
GGCGGGATCCATAATCGTCACGCCGCTATAAGCCAATTGCTTTGCCCGTTCAGATTGATAATAACGCTCCAATTCCACCAATTGCCATTGATCATTCACACCCATCGTTTCTTTGTGATTTTGCGCAGTAATGCCTTGCACCCGCAAACCATCTTCCACGGCAAGCGCAATCATGTCCGTCAAATAATATTCGCGCTGCGCGTTATGATTAGATAATCGCGGCAAACAAGACTTCATAAAGGCGGCGGGCGCAGTAACAATGCCTGTATTAATCTCGCGAATAGCGCGCTGAGTTGGGTTTGCATCTTTTTCTTCGATGATGCCAACAATATGATTGTGATGATCACGCACAATTCGACCAAAGCCCGTGGGATCTTCTAATTCAGTGACCAATACACCAACACCTTCTTTCGGTGTATCGGATAATAATTGCTGTAATGCTAAAACAGAAATAACCGGAACATCAGCATAGAGCACCAGCACGCGCTCATCATCTTCACACGCGGGTAACGCCTGCATCACCGCATGACCAGTGCCCAATTGTTCTTTTTGAAAAACCCAGTGCACATCTAACGCGGGAAAAGATTCGGGCAAAGTAGAGCCGCCATTGCCATATACAACATGAATTTGGCGTGGCGATAATGATTTTGCCGTTTGCACCACCCGCTCTAACATAGTGATGCCGCCTAAACGGTGCATCACTTTTGGGATGGAGGACGACATTCGCTTTCCCTTCCCTGCGGCGAGAATGACGATGCTGAGTGTCATTAAAAATCTCCGATGATCAAATGTGACGATTTTATCATATAGTTGGAACGATTGAACAATATACGATAAATCATCGCGCAACACATGTCGCGCCAAAATGATAATGTCCCCCTTTAGCAAAATGAAAATGTCCGCTTTTGATTAAAAAGCTAATCTCCCTGTTATCGCAATAACAGGGAGATTAGCTCAATGACGGACAGGATAACCATGAGCAAGAAAGAGCGGGATCGTAGGGTGATTTTTGCGTTGGTGGTGGCGGGCAATATCAGTAAAAAAGACGCAAGAAAGCGTTTAAAAATTGGCCCAAGACAATTACGCCGCAGTTTCGCCAGATTTTTGGCAGAGGGGGACGCGGGCTTGGTGCACAAAAGCCGAGGAAAGCGTTCAACACGCGCCTATCCAGAAGAAACCAAGTCAAAAATATTGCGGCTTTACCGAGAGAAATATCTCGATTTCGGACCAACATTTGCCAGTGAGAAATTAGCGGAGGATGACAACCTAACCATACACCATGAGACCTTAAGATTGTGGTTAAAAGCAGAGGGATTATGGCAGCCACGGCGTGTACGCAAAGCACACCGCAAGCAGCGAGAAAGACGCGCTCGATTTGGTGAGTTACTGCAGTTGGATGGCTCAATACACGCGTGGTTTTCAGGAATCGATAAAAAACAATGCTTGATGAATATGGTGGATGATGCAACAGGAAAAACATTAGCATTGATGGATACCGGTGAAACAACGCGTGCTGCTTTTTTGTTATTAAGATGGTGGATGACAGAGGTTGGCATCCCTTTAGCGATCTATGTTGATTTAAAGAGCCTGTATGTATCTCCAAAGTCATTGCGTACCGACGAAGATGGAGAATATGTGGAGCCAGACTGGCTGACACATTTCTCACGCGCTTGTCAAAAACTCGGTATTGAAATTATCAAGGCGTACTCTCCGCAAGCCAAAGGACGCGTAGAGAGGAATCATGCGGTATACCAAGATCGCTTCGTCAAAGAACTTAAATTGCGCCAGATCACAACCATTGAAGATGCCAATGCATTGCTCAGCAATGGCTTTGTCAACAAACTCAATGAGAAATTTGCAAAACCAGCTGGTGACCCAATAGATGCGCATGTGCCACTACACTCAGATAACGATTTACATCAAATTTTATGCTGGGAAAAAACACGAACAATCAACAATGATTGGACCGTGCGCTTTGATTCTCGGTACCTTCAAATTAATAAAAATGCAGGCGTATACCCAAAACAAAAAATCACCGTCAGAAGGCATTTAGATGATTCCATCTCGCTTTGGTCTCACAACACTCCCATCGCTTGCCAAGAAATAGCAAAACCTATTCATGAAAAACAAGAAAAACGCGGCCATGACCCTCTATTGCAAGCCAAGATTGGAAGAGAGCATAAACACAAATCCCCCTGGAGTACATTTAACTCCCAATGGTTTAAAACAAAAAAGGTGCCTAAAACAAACAGTGCCGACGCTGGGCTTCTGGGAGTGGGCTAGGTAATAACATGAAAACCAAAAGCGGACATTTTCATTTTGGTGAGCGGGGGGACATTTTCATTTTGCTTTGACAAGAAATATGCATATCTCTTGAAAACATGACAATGTTTCGCTATCCTGTCCACCAAATCTTAATAGAACACGGGTAATCCTATGAAAGCTGATATTCATCCAAAATATGAAGAAGTTGTTGTCACCTGCAGCTGCGGTCATTCTTTTAATACACGCTCCACTTTGGGC
>CAYGFJ010000267.1:0-2533 GCA_964349115.1 uncultured Francisellaceae bacterium | reverse complement strand
CTCCAGAATTACTTATGTCTTATGAGACAGATAATATTATTTATGGCCGAACATTGAATCCATATGATTTTTCTAGGGTTCCTGGCGGAAGCAGTGGTGGTGAAGCCTCGATGATTGCAGTTGGTGCATCCGCTTTGGGCATTGGAACAGATGCAGGTGGCAGTATACGTCAGCCAGCTCATTATTGCGGCATTTGTGGACACAAACCAACCCAATTTACTGTGCCAATGACAGGTGATATTCCTTTTGATGGCTCAGCTGGTTTAATATCAGAAGTAATGGTTGCAGGTCCAATGGCCCGACATGTTGATGACTTAATTCTGGCAATGCAAATTATAATGGGTGGAGATGGTATCGACCCCCATGTAGCTTCGCATTCTTTAAAACCTACCGAGAGTGTGGACACAGCCAGTCTAAAAGTGGCTTATTTTTATAACATAGGTGATACCACACCTTGTGTAGACACAGTTGCGATACTAAAGAGAACACTAAGCGTCCTATGCTCTAAGGGGATCAGCCTGACAGAAGCTTCACCTCCAGGAATTGAAAATACCTTTCGTTTGCATTGGGAAACATTCATGTGGGGTGGTGATAGAGGTGAGGCCCTTAAGAAATTGTATGAATCAACCGGACAAGCTGAAAAATCACGACTGGCAACAGTTTTTTTTGAAAAAACTGCATGCTTTGGAATGGATATGGCGGAGTTCAAAGAAAGAATGACGCAAGTTGAATGTTTTCGTGTCGCAATGATGCGATTTATGGATCGATTTGATTTAATCCTCTGTCCTGTTGCAGCAACACCAGCAAGATATCATGGTGAGACACCTGATCATCTAAAAGATTATGTCTATACCACTGCATTTAATTTGTCAGGGTTTCCTGCCACTGTTGTACCATGTGGAACCTCTAAAGAGGGCCTTCCAATAGGCGTGCAGATTGTTGCCAAGCCCTTTCATGACCATGTTTCTTTAGCGTTAGCCAAAATGCTGCAAACAGAGCTAGGGGTTATGACGATTCCAGAGTTGGATGTCGTGAGAAAAAAGGCCTCTACAGCCACTGATACTGCTCCTAGACTTTAGCTGTTAAAAGGATTTAAAACTGGGGAACGATTTATATGAAAGTACTTATTCTTGGCGGCACCTCACTTTACGGAAGGTCTGTGGTTGAAAAGCTTTTGAATGAAGACCATGACGTAACACTCTTTACACGCGGAACCCATAAAACATTAGAGTGTGCACTTGCCGCATGTGGCGCACAAGTAATGCACGGTGACAGGGGGGAATACGAAAAGTTTAAAACCACCTTTGATGCTGTAGGAGTACATTACGACGCCATCCTTGATAATACATCTATGTGCACTGAAGATGTTCTCTCAGCTGTTGATACCTTTAAAGAAATGACGAATCACTATATTTTATGTTCGAGTGTTGCTGTCTATCCTGATTGGAATCGTAGAGAGCCATATCGAGAAGCGGAGGCAAATCTTGATTTTGTCTCAATAGCAGCCGAAGAGCATACAGGGGTGAAGAAATGGATAGCTACTTATGCGAATGGAAAGCGTGGTGCGGAAAAAGCTTTAGTGACGAATGTCGTTGGCTTACCCTATACCATTTTGCGACCTGCTGTCATAGAAGGCGCTCATGATCATACAGAGAGAACTTGGTACTGGGTACAGCGCCGCCACCTGGGTATTCCAGTGATTCTCCCAGAAGCGTCTACGCTCAGTCAGCATGTTTTTTCGGAAGATCTCGCTACTTTTACGTGCGCAGTAATAAAAAATGCTGCACATAATAAAGTATATAATGTGGCAGGGGATGATGTGTTGACGCTTGAGGATTACTTGGCATTAATTGACCGCAGCTTATCTACTGCTGATGGGACTGTTCCAGTGCAACCACCTATTGTTCGCGTCAGTCAATCCATTATTGACTCTAGTTTAGCCACCTTCCCACCATTTTATGATTTCTCACTCTGTGTCGATAACACCGCTGCCAAAACTGATTATGGGTTTAGCCCAACAAGAATAAATACCTGGCTGCCCCATACAGTACACTGGGAACTTGAGAATTGCAAAATCCCTGAGGGCGCTGCTGACAGCTATAAAGCTGAGCTGGCACCTTTTTTAGCTAGTGACGCGATAGAAAAGCCAAAAGTAATTGCAGAAGTAGAAGCTAAATACTAAGCAGCTGCGGATAATCTAGTGTTCAGCAGAAAGTAGGTGCTTAACGCAAGATTAAGCGTGAACTCAGAAATCATCATGTCCCGCGCATTACTTTCTTGAGCCCTGGATAACAAGGCCAACAACTTTTCCGGAGAAAACAATCCGAGCTCTCTAAATGATTGGCTACTAAAAGTATCTCTCATTAGAATTTTCATGGGAGAACGACTGGATACTTGGCCTTTTTTGAAAGTGGAAGGAGCGGCAAAGATATGCTTCTGGCGCAACCGGATTTCTTCTGGAATCAAGCCCTTCAAGGCTTCACGGAGAATAAATTTATCTATTAAGCTTTCATTAATTTTCATTAGAGTGGGC
>CAYGFJ010000266.1:0-2536 GCA_964349115.1 uncultured Francisellaceae bacterium | reverse complement strand
GGACTCTCTTAGAGCAACTAAAACATTTTACAAAACAATTGAGCGCGGCATTTTATGATAAATTAGAAATTGTCTCACCTAAAACATGGGACTCAGCCTTTGAATTATTGACAGAAACCATTAAAAAACAACCAAAACGTAAAAGGATTGTACTATTTTTTGATGAAATTCCATGGCTTGCAACGAGAAAATCAAGGCTGTTAGAAAATCTTGATTATTACTGGAACCAGCATTGGTCAAATGATCCTAGAATTAAGTTGGTTATCTGTGGTTCTTCTGCCTCATGGATTATTCAAAAGGTGATTAAAAACAAAGGAGGACTACACAACCGGATTACCCATAAAATTCGGCTAGAACCTTTTACCTTGGGAGAAACAAAAACATTTTTACATCACTCTGGAATTAAACTGATAGACCAGCAAATTTTAATGCTGTACATGGTTACAGGGGGGGTACCTTATTATCTATCTGACTTAGATAAAGGGCTTTCCGCAGCACAGCTGATTGAAAAGCTGGCTTTCACCTCAAAGGGGCTGCTCTTTGATGAGTTTGATCAGTTATTTTCGTCATTGTTTACTCATTCAGATAAATATGAGCAACTGGTCAGGCTTATTGCCACACAAAGACAAGGCATCGGGCAGCGAGAATTATTAAACAAGCTTGGAAAGTCTGACTTAGGATCAACAGGAATCAAAAGGTTGGAAGAGTTAGAAGAGGCTGGATTTATTATGAGTTTTATGCCTTTTCAGCATAAACGGCAAGGCATCTATTATAGGGCAATCGATGAATATACGCTTTTTTATTTACAATGGATTGAACCCTTAAAAAATAAAGCAGCGAAAAAAGGGCTCCCACTTGGAAGTTGGCAAGACATTCAAAACGCAGCTGAGTTTCACAACTGGCTGGGTTATGCTTTTGAAGCCGTTTGTTATAAGCATATTAATTGCATTAGAAAAGCTTTGGGAATCAGCCCCAGCGCCATTGCAGACTCATGGCGTTATGTCCCCAGAAAAGGAGCAAAAGAACGTGGCGCACAAATTGATTTATTATTTGATCGACGCGATGATGCGATCACCCTGTGTGAGATTAAATATACAGACAAACCTTTTGTGTTATCGAAAGACTATCTAGAAGTTTTACAAAGAAAAATGAAGGTATTTAGAGAACAAACGAACACAAAGAAGCAATTATTTATGGCTATGGTTTCGGTGAATGGCCTGAAAAATAACTTTTATGCCGATGATTTAATTTGTGCTACTGTGACCCTGAATGACTTTTTTGCTCAAGCAATTGAAGTTGCTGCTCAAAATCAACAATGAAATAATCTTCAACTTATGCCATAATCACCTCCATTATGAGCTACACATTTTTTGAAAATAGCGATGACTGGATTAATTTCACTTTCTCTTCCTGAATATCAAGTATTTTTGACGGAAACCACCAGTGCGATACGCATTGCTAGAATGCGTGTTGCACAATCCACTAATCGAGAACTAATCTCTCTCTATTGGTGGATCGGAGAACATATTGTGAAGAACCAACAACAATATGGATGGGGAAAGTCTATTGTTGAACAGTTGGCAGCTGATCTCAAGAAGGCTTTCCCGGACGCAAAATTTGGGTTTTCTCCAAGAAATTTATGGGATATGCGTAGATTCTACCTGGCCTACAAAGACTTGCCAAAACTGCGACAGCACGTCGCAGAAATTCCCTGGGGACAAAATTTACTGATTTTAAACGCGATTAAAGAAAAGGAAGTACGCCTATACTATTTGTCTGCAACCAAAGAACAAGCTTGGTCGCGTGAAACCTTAAGAGAGCAGATTCAATCAAACGCCTATCAACGGCACAATAGCGTAAACAAACTTCATAATTTTGAACGCACCTTGCCTCAACAGCTTGCTGAACAGGCCAGTCAGTCAATGAAGGATGTGTATGTATTCGATATGCTTGGAATAGCCGAGCCAGTCATTGAAGCTGAGATTGAACATCGGATGGTCTCAAAAATCAAAGAAGTGATTTTAGAATTAGGTTTTGGGTTTACTTTTATTGGAAATCAGTATCGAATTGTTACACCTGATTCGGAGTACTTCATTGATTTATTGTTTTATCATCGGAAGCTTAGGTCTTTGGTAGCGGTTGAATTAAAACGATCTCGTTTCAAACCAGAATATGCGGGGAAGATGAACTTTTACCTCAATCTTTTAGATGAGTTTGTCAAAGAACCCCACGAAAATCCTTCAATCGGAATTATTCTTTGTGGCGAGCACAGTCAATTCGATGTTGAATATGCTTTACGTGGGATTGATAAACCAGTCGGTGTAGCGGGATATCAGCTCACAAAAGAACTCCCTGAGCAACTTAAAAATGCGCTCCCCAATGTTAGTGAACTAGAAAAAAGAATTAAATTTGAGCTTGGGTTGCAGGATTTTTTTCATGAAGTTAAAAAAACATAAGAGAAGAGTTTCTAATTTAACACATGCAAAAAGGAGCGCACCATGTCCCACGAAGGCTACCACGAACCGATTGATGAATT
>CAYGFJ010000265.1:0-2543 GCA_964349115.1 uncultured Francisellaceae bacterium | reverse complement strand
GTATAACTCTCCGGCCACTCCCACTGGAACTGGGTTTAAGTTGCTATCCAAAACGTATAATTTGATATTTTGAATAGGCTTACCAATGTAAACTTTATTTGTATCTGAGCTACAAGGGAAATAAGTAACATCAATCGCCGCTTCAGTAGGGCCATATAAATTATGCAACTCCACCCACGAATAATGCTCGCCAAATGTTTTACTGGTTTCAACTTTTAGAGCTTCGCCACTACAAAACACTGTTGTCAGGCTTTTCTGCCCGCTAACTGCCTCCTTATTTAAGGATGCAACAAAAGCTAAATAGCCCTCCAACATAGATGGCACAAAATGCATCTTAGTAATTTTATTAACAGCAACCATTTCATATATTTTTTCTGGAAACTTATGCTCTTCAGGCTTCATCATTACTAGCTTCGAGCCGGAAATCAATGGTAATAAAAGCTCCCAAACTGAAACATCAAAAATATAAGGTGTTTTTTGAAGAACATTATCATCTGAGCTAAATTGATACTCTGCCTTCATCCACTCTAGACGATTTACCAAGGAATAATGATAATTCATCACGCCTTTAGGCTGCCCTGTTGTTCCTGATGTATAAATGACATAAGCAAGGTCAGACGAACTACTTTGAGCACCAAGATTACTGCTCTCTTCATTTTCATAGGGAGCACTATCTAAAAACATCTGTTTTACGCTTTTATTAATCCCTAACAGTCTTTCAGCTAGAGTGCTCTGAGTTAACAATAGGCTGCTTCCCGTATCTTCTAGCATGAACTCTAGACGATCTCTTGGACAATCAGGAGCAATTGGGACATAGGCGCCACCAGACTTCAGGATTCCTAAAATTCCAACGACCATCTCTAGACTGCGCTCAACACAAATGCTAATTAGCGTATCTGGCTTCAAATCTTTCCCTGTCTCTGAGCGATATGTCTTCCGAATATATCTAGCCAACTGATTTGATTTTTTATTCAGCTCATCATAACTCAAGCTTTTTCCTTCAAAGACCAAGGCAATTGCCTTAGCATCCCGCTCCACCTGCTCTTCAAGTAGCTGGGTTATCGACTTATCTTGTGAGTAGTGTTTCTCTGTCCTATTCCATTCTTGAGTAATTTGTATAGACTCATCGGGTGATAGAACTGTAACAGACTTAAAAGGCATATCTAAATATTGGGTAAGCGTCTCCAAAATGGAAACATAATGTCTTGCCATTTGTTCTACTGATCCCATATCAAATAAA
The DNA here is from genome assembly GCA_964349115.1 of uncultured Francisellaceae bacterium. GTDB lineage: Bacteria > Pseudomonadota > Gammaproteobacteria > Francisellales > CACEW01 > JAJZUD01. The sequence goes on along the minus strand of CAYGFJ010000265.1, from coordinate 1,303 downwards.
CTCGTGGCATAATTGATACTACCGCTTAACTGCGACTGTCCATCTGAAATAAACAAACTTAAATCAAATTTTGCCACCTTGTAATGTTCCATAATATCTATAGGCCGGTAAAGTTCACCCTGGCTAACCATCGAGCCCCCAAACCCCTGCACCCCAAACATCACCTGAAAAATAGGATGACGACTTAAGTCCTGCTCAATTTTTAAAGTCTCTACAAGCTTTTCAAACGGTAAATCTTGGTGAGATTGTGCTTGAATCATTGCTTCATGGGTTTCTTCAATCAGTCCTGCAAATGTCTTCTCCCCGCTTACTTGTGATCTTAGCGCCAAACTATTCACAAAAAAGCCAATAAGGTTTTCTAGTTGTGCATGGTGTCTATTGGCTATTGGTGTCCCGATGACTATATCTTCTTGCCCTGTATACTTGCTTAGCAAAACATAGAAGCCACTTAACAGTATCGTGTACAGCGTGGTGCCATTAGCCTGTGCCAGCTTCTTTAACTTATCAGAAAGCTCTTTTGTTAGATTAAACCTAACCTCATCTCCACGATAATCAATTTGACTTGGCCTTGACCTGTCAGTCGGCAAATTTAAAGGCTCATAGCCTTCGAGAGCACCTTTCCAATAAGTAATCTGCCTTTCCAACTCTTCCCCACTCAAATATTCCCTCTGCCATCTCGCAAAATCTTTATACTGAATATCAAGCTCAGGCAATTCCAGCGCTTGCCCCTCATTGTAATGCTGATAATATGCATACAAGTCGCTCATGAAAACATCCACAGACCAGCCATCAAATGCTATATGATGCACGTTAATTAAAAGGTAATGCGTTCCATTCACCTCATACAAAACCACCTTGATTGGATAACCATTGATTAAATCAAATACACAGTTGATATCCTGTTTTAGTTCTCCATCAAATTTTTCTGTATCTAGCACTTTTTCTTCAATTGATAAGGGCGCCATCAAAACTTGCTGATAATCCAAACTCGATTCATCTTGCTGAAAAACAGTTCTCAAAATCTCATGACGGCCAACAACAGACTGTAGACTTTTCTTTAAGGTCTCAAGATTAATTTCTGATGATAGTTGCAACACCATGGGAATGTTGTAAGCATTAGTACCTTGCTCGTACCTTTCAATGAACCACAAACGTTCCTGAGCAAAAGACAGAACGCCCTTATCAAACGGTTGACTGCTGATTTTAAACTCAGGGCCGCTGCTAAATGTATGATTGCTTAGCCCTTCAATGGTCTTATACTTAAATAAGCTAGCTACTGGGAGATTCTGACCAATTATTTTAC
>CAYGFJ010000264.1:502-2544 GCA_964349115.1 uncultured Francisellaceae bacterium | reverse complement strand
GTCATGTCTGATCTGCGGGAATCAGGCTCCATCGAGCAAGATGCCGACTTGATCATGTTTGTCTATCGCGATGAGGTCTACCACCCCGACACCCAAGACAAAGGCATTGCTGAAATTTTGGTGCGGAAACATAGAAATGGCCCCATTGGCGATTTTCGTCTGACCTTTTCGGGGGCACATTGTCGCTTCGATAATTACGCTTCTCAAGAGACCTACTAAATGCGGGTGTTGGCCGATATTGATTTGACCGTGCTTCAACATAATCTGGCGTCAGTCAGAACCTTAGCTTCTCGTTCTAAAGTCATGGCCATGATCAAGGCCAATGCCTATGGTCACGGTATTTTGGAATGTGCACGCGCTTTGGATGCTGAGTATTACGGCGTCGCCACCTTGGAAGAAGCTGTGTTATTACGCAGCAATGGGTTTGCAAAACGGATTGTCTTGATGCCTGGATTTCAGACAGAAGAAGAATTAAAAATCCTTTTAGACTTGGGCCTAGATAGTATTGTTTACGCTGAACATCAGTTGAATTTACTGGATTCCCGTCTTTGCGGGAATGACAAGAGCATGAGCGTCTGGCTCAAAATCGATACGGGCATGCATCGCTTGGGCTGCTCAGTTGCAGACGCTCCAAAATTCCTGGCCCGTTTAGAGAAAATGAAAGACCTCCATATTGAAGCCGTTATGACACATTTGGCCTGTGCCGATATTCCAAATCATCCCCACACCCTGCAGCAAATCAAAAGCTTTGAAGCGCTCACGCAAACCTGGCCCTACCCAAAGAGTGTCACCAATTCCGGTGGAATTGTGCATTATCCCGAAGCCCACCACGACATCGTTCGCCCTGGTTTGATCCTCTATGATGGGGTGATGACCCTCCAATCCAAAATTGCCGCTGTTCTTCATATTGAAAGAGGAGAAGGCGTTGGCTACGGCCAAGAATGGATAGCCCAGCGCCCCTCCAAAATTGCTGCCGTTTCCATCGGTTACGGTGACGGTTATCCCCAGTATCCCCAAGCCGCTGAAGTTGAGCTCCATGGCCATCGTTGCCCCATTATCGGCCGTGTCTCCATGGATTTTTTAAGTGTCGATGTGACTGACCTGCCCTTAGTTAAAATCGGAGATCGGGTCCTTCTCTGGGGCAAAACACTGTCTGCCCATGAGGTCGCCAAAGCCTGTCGTGTTAGCACTTATGCGTTGCTGACGGGCGTTATGGCACGTGTCCCGCGACGCAATTTTGTTTAAGAGTAGCCAGGAATATCACCATTAATGATGCAAAATCTGCTTATAATTTTCAGCCAATTTTTTAAGATCAACACGGTTCAAGAAAAGTGAAAAACACATCCAAGAGCTTAAGGCGGCCAAATCTTTGAATTGTGGGGGAATGTAGCGAGGTGCGGTGACGATGCCTTCTTCAACCAGGTGATTTAAGATTTGCAAATCTTCGAGACGGAGTTTGCCGACAAAAAGCGTGGAAATGTTTTTGCTCAAGCCCATTTGGACCGCCAAGCGAATGTAATTGTAGATCAGCAAAAAGCCTTTGGCATAGGACAAGTCTTTGGTAAAGGGCCCCAAACTGGGAGCGCTGCCACGAAATACGCGGGAGATGAGACTGTATGCATTGTCGGGTGTTAAGCCCATTTCTTTTGTGAAGTGATTGAAGACTTCAAGAAAGCTTGCGCCTTTTTCTGCCATGCTGATGGCGCTGATGCGGTTGGTAATGCGTTGCACTCTTGAGGGAAAGGACGAGAAGGTGAAAATTTCAGTGATGACAGCCAGGCCTTCTTGGGTGATGGTGCAAGATGGGGCGCCTTTACCCAAAAAGGTGCAGATGGGTTGTAATGCTCCATTGATCGATGTGCCGACGTGTACCCAGCCTTCATGGACTTCCAGCAATTGAATGTCCCGTTCGCTGAACATTGCATCCCCGCGCATTTTGATATAGCTCGCTCCTGCCGCTGCATCCGAAACAATATCATCGCTTTGGATCACCGCGACTTGATCTTCTTTTTGGTGGAAATAATGGGAGAGGCGCTCATTCA
>CAYGFJ010000264.1:0-492 GCA_964349115.1 uncultured Francisellaceae bacterium | reverse complement strand
CTCATTCAAGATTTCAACCGCTTCTTCAGCCGTAAATTTTTTTTCATCTTTCTCGGAGCTCATGTCCTGACTCAAAGAATGCAAAGCATCCGAGAGCAAATCAGACAAATCGCTTAAAACCGGTCCGCCAGGGTAAAACGCTTCTTCCGCTGACCCAAACAAATCAACCGAAATATCGTGAAAGTCAGGGGTGCCGCGTGCTTTCAACATATTGATGGCCACTCGATATTCCCGGCAGGTGCGCAGCATGATGGCGCCAATCCCGCTGAACTGGCCCAATTGTCGGCTGATATCATGTTCGATGGCGTGAAATTCTTTCAGCTTGTCATCAGGATCAAAGCGCAGGGGCAATTTTTGATAATAGGCCTGATCGACTCGGGGCTCTTCTTTAAACTTATTTTTAAATAATTCCGCTTTAATGTCCGGCGTCCATTTGATTGCATCCAAAATTTGAATGGGCTTCTGCGCGACGACAGTTCGGTCGGATAGGTC
>CAYGFJ010000263.1:0-2548 GCA_964349115.1 uncultured Francisellaceae bacterium | reverse complement strand
TCATCCAGCATATCGTTGCTGATCTCAGCCTTGTTAAACAGGCTTTTTGTAGCCAATGTTTTGAGGCGAGGTGGGACTTCTTTTTCTGCCCTGAAGACTGGCGGCGCCGTCTGTTCAAGCAATTGTGCTTGATAGTATTCAAAGGGCTTAACTTCGCCGTTCTTTTCCAACGCCAGCATGATGTGCTCATATTCATTGGCATGGATGTCTTTGACCTCCATGACGCAGCGAAAAATCAAGATTCCCAGATTGTGGGCGGGCAGCAACATCACTGTTTCCCGATGCATCGGGTGTTCGCTCATCACACGCTTTCGAGATGCGGTAAAGCAGCGGACGTTTATAGAGGGAAGACAAGTCCCCGCAAGGAGATCCCCCACCTCAAAAAAACCCTCGCGCCAGCCGTCCTTGGGCCCTTGCTGAAAATATCGTAAATTCAGCGCATCCGGCAAAGTAGGCAACCCGCCCGCTTTCCAATACGCATCATCCCCAGCAAAATACTTCTGCCGCAGAGGATCTGTCGGCAAAATCAAACTGGATGCCCCCTCCACAACAATCAACTCCCCAAACGGCTTTGGCCACCCTTCGTCGATGGGAGTCTCTTCGCCGACTGCGTCTGTCCAGAGTTTTCGGAGCTCCTGCTCAGACAACAGCTTGTCTAAATGACTGAATTCAAACCCCAAAGCTGCTGATAATGCGCAATGATATTTTCCCTTCCATTGAAATACGTTTTTAGTGAAGAGGATTGTTGCTGGTGTGAAGACTGACATTTTATTTATTCCTTTATAAGCCATATCATGATCAGATGCAGTATTGCTATACCTATCAAAATTAAAATCAGACCGTTGTTGAATATAATTTGAGGACTGCTTTTGAGTAAAGCCATGCTGAAAAGCCCTGAGTTGATTTGATATAAGAAGCTAATATTGACATATCCCAGAATCAGGGCAATGTAATTGCCCAGAAAGTTATTTTTACAAACTAGAAATGCAGCTACTCCATAGAATATGCACTCTATAAATGTAGAAACGCCTCCTGAAAAGTCATGATCTGTCATGCCAATGTAGAGAAAAGGGAGAACATCATTTAATATTGCAAGAATAATCAATATAATTAAAGCTAATCTAATAAAATTAAGATATACCTGACGTTTTGCTAGCATATTATACAGCTCCCTCTTCAAGGCTAAATTTCACTAGTCTAAATAACATTGGTATTGCTACGCCAGCACGTGCAGCCACCGCACCTGTATATTGTGGATCCATGGCTACTCCTCTCAGTAAAAGTTCTTTCAAAGAGGCTGTAAATTCGGTCAGTGCTGTCTCGCTGATTTCCAAGATCTGTGTGAAATTGCCAATTTTACCTATGGGATAAAAGCGTGCTTTCAGTATTGCCTGAGCGGTTGTGCTAAACACCCAGTCTTTATCATGTGCATTTTCGACTTCGGTTGATGTGATATAAGTGACCCTGACACATCCATTGCCATTTCTGATTTCCGCGCCATTTGAAAAGGAAATGTTGCCATTTTTGTAGCCTACAACAATATTTGGTGATTGAGCGCTCAAGTTATCTAAATCAGTGACGCTACTAATTGAGGCTCCGCCAAAATAATCTTTAACAGCACCTTGAAAATCCATAGTCACACCATTTTTATCAATAGTTAATGGCACTGCGTGCGAGCCTTTCCCCTCAATACTTCCTTGTAATTCCAGAGTGCTTTTGATACAGAAGTTCTTCGTCATAATCAGCGGTAGCTCTGTTTCCTGAGAAAAAATTCTCCCTGATACCTTCGGAAAGTACTTGGCATCTTTATTTGAAAAGCTATCCAAAGCACTGGTATCCGGCCCAAAGATAATATTTTTGCCCCGAATGGCAATACTGCTGGAACTGTGAATCTGCATGGGCCCATTGAAAGTCTGGGTGCCGAAGTTGTTGGTGTAGGTGTCCGCGTTAATCCTTTGAACGCCAATATTGCCCTGATATTTATCGATGGTCACTTGGCTTGATTGGGTGACTTGATGAGTCAGCTTGGTTGGGATGTTTTGGGTAAGGTTTTTGTGATACACCTTCCAGTCCGTCACATTGATGTTTTGGACTTCATTTTTGGAATAGACGGTTTCGCTCATATTCTTGACGTTCAAGGTGTGGCTTTCATTTAAGGTGACCTGATGATTGATGCTGGGCGCGGTTTCATTGATGGTGGATGTGACGCCTGGGGCATAGTTTTCAGTGATGTTGGTGTTGAGGGTTTGGTTGAATTCATCTTTGAGCAAAGTGGTTTCTTCAATGTGGTCGCCCGTGAAATTCTTGTAGGCCACCGCATTCGGTGTGGCGGCAAGCTGCTGGACAATGCCACTCAAATGCTCCTCCACTTCCGGAGGGTTAGATTCTGCCGCTGCGGTGGCATATTCCTGCTGGCGAGCTTCAAATTCTGCCAATGTCATCACTTTCATAAAAGCCTCTGGTACGAATCTTAAAAATACAGTTTACTGGATACTCTACTTTAAAACAAGTCTAGTTTAAAATTGAAATGCCCATTAGAATAAGGGTG
>CAYGFJ010000262.1:0-2552 GCA_964349115.1 uncultured Francisellaceae bacterium | reverse complement strand
GATTGGTGTTATGCAAAAAGATCTTTTGGGGTTTTCTCAGAGACTGGTTGCCCCCTTCAAGCGGGTAGATCATTTGAATCAAGCCGACATTTTCCAAAATCTTTAAATAATGAAAAATGGTTTGGTGGGACACTTGCATATTTTGGGCAATATTATGCGTATTGACTTCCCCCGGGGGGATGGTGGACAAATACCCCAGTATTTGCTGAAACAAATGGAGGTTGCCTGTCTTCAAGTCAAAGTAATTAGGGATATCTTCATAAATAATTTTGTCAATGATCCTAAGGATGCGTTCGTAGTAACTGTGCGGCTCTTCAAACACAAAGGGATAATACCCATTGGCAAGGTAGCGCTGAAAATACCCCAAGACCGTGTCAATCATCCCCAGGTGATTAAAGTCCTGAGGAGCCGTTAAAAGCGCTGAAAATTCAACGGGAGCAACTTCACCCTGTCCTGAAAAATGTAAATATTCTCGAAAAGACAAGCCATTGAGATGATAAATGCGGGCACGTCGAGATAGATCATCGCTGCCCTTCTGCAATTCAAGCATCGAACTGCCTGAATAAACAATGGTCATATCAGGAAAAGCATCGTATAGATTTTTAACCTCCTGACTCCAGTTGGCATACTTATGAATTTCATCGATAAAAAAGAACCGAATCCCATCCAAGCGATATAAGTCATTGATAAAATCAAGCAAAGTACTGTGTCGAAAATAAATGGAGTCCGCTGAAAAATAAAAAACCTTGTGATCCTGAATAAGGTTTTCTTTAATATACTGCAGCATGAGTGTCGTCTTCCCCACCCCGCGTGGGCCAATCACCCCCGTCAAACGACTGGGCTGAAACCCCGCATACAAATAACGCTTTAACGACAGGTCCACCTGACTGAGCAAACGCTCAAAAGTTTCTTGTAGAAAAGGGTCCATTTTTAAGTGTACTCCAAAAATAGTTCTCATTTTTTTAAGTATACTTTAAATTTCTCCTCTAGCGCAATATGCCTGCCTTAGGAGCTTCCCCTTTTCTTGTAATCATATGAACAGAAGCTTGGTCAGTGGGGTGGATCACCAATTCAGAGATATTGACATGAGCGGGTTGGAGGGTGCAAAAAACAACGGATCGCGCAATATCATCGGCGACAAGAGGGGTGAAATCTTCATAAAAAGCATCGGCACGCGCTTTGTCTTTCCAGCGCACTTCACTGAACTCAGTGTGGATGGCGCCGGGTGCAATTTCGCTGACCCGAATGGGTGTCCCTGCGACATCGATGCGCAAGGAATGGCTGATGGCTTTGACGGCATGTTTTGTAGCGCAATAGACATTTCCCCCGGGATAATAATCGCGGCCCGCAATGGACCCGATATTGATAATATGCCCGGTATTTCGCGCAATCATCCCTGGTAAAATCGCGCGGGTGACATACAGCAAGCCTTTGACATTGGTGTCAATCATCACATCCCAGTCCTCAGTGTTGCCCATTTGAATGGGCGCAGTATTAAGCGCAAGCCCTGCATTATTGATGAGAATATCAATCTCTTGCCAATGGGCGGGCAAGCCTTCAATGGTTGCTTTCACATTTGCGGAGTCTTGGACATTGAGCTCGACAACGAGAACCTCAGCATGATGGCTTGTTCGCAGATGCTGGGCCAGCTTTTCAAGACGGTCTTTACGGCGTGCAGTCACAATCACTCTTGCACCGAGTGCTGCATAGTGTTCGGCACATGCCTTTCCTATTCCACTCGACGCACCAGTGATAAAGATGGTTTTTCCTTTTAGCATTTTATGTTCTCCAAGTTGAGCGACGGCTTCACTTCCAACATCAAGGCTTTGATGCGGGCAATAATCTTCTGCAAGGTCGCCTCATCATTGGCCTCAAACCGCAGGGTCAGCATGGGCGTGGTGTTGGAACAGCGCACCAAACCCCAGCCGTCTTTGAATTCAATCCTGAGGCCATCGATGGTGACGAGCTTGGCATCGGGAAAATTGGCGCGTTGTTTTAAGGCCTCCACATAGGCGTACTTCTCATCGTCTGCCATCATGACATTCAACTCAGGAGTACTGACGCTGTCAGGGATTTCGGCAAAAATGCCATCCAAAGTTTTGTCACTGTCCGCCAAAATCTCAAGCACTCTTGCTCCAGCATAAACGCCATCATCAAAGCCATACCAGTTTTCGCGAAAGAAAATGTGCCCACTCATTTCGCCCGCCAAGGCTGCATTTTCTTCCAGCATTTTTTTCTTTAAGAGCGAGTGGCCTGTTTTGTAGAGAATGGGAATGCCACCCGCTTTTTCAATGACATCACCCAAAAACTTAGAGCACTTGACGTCAAAGACAATCTTGGCCCTAGGCTGGCGCTTCAAAATTGCCCGTGAAAAAAGCATCATTTGGCGATCAGGGTAAATCAATTTTCCTGAAGGGGTGACAAGGCCCAAGCGATCCGCATCGCCATCAAAGGCGAGGCCCACATCGGCGTTCAATTCCGCCACTTTGGCGATCAAGGCTTTGACATTCTCAGGTTTGCTGGGGTCGGGATGATGGTTGGGGAAGTTGCCG
>CAYGFJ010000261.1:0-2557 GCA_964349115.1 uncultured Francisellaceae bacterium | reverse complement strand
TTTATATTCAAAGCGACTAAAGTTGGATCGGAAACACTTCTTTCTCAGATTGTGAAAATGGTGGAAGAGGCACAAGGCTCACGCGCGCCGATACAAGCTTTAGCTGACAAAATTTCAAGTGTTTTTGTGCCAATTGTCTTAGTACTTTCTTTTTTATCGCTAGCGCTGTGGCTCTTAATTGGCACCTCTTTCTTTGGATTTAGCCAAGCTCTTTCATATGGACTTGTATCATTTGTTGGCATACTTGTTATTGCTTGCCCGTGTGCGCTTGGACTTGCCACGCCAACCGCAATCATTGTTGGCGTCGGGAAAGGGGCACGTGAGGGTATTTTGGTTAAAGATGCCGCTACTCTTCAAAAATTGCACAAAGTTGATACAGTTGTTGTTGATAAAACCGGCACTATCACGAAAGGAAGACCAGAGTTGACCGGATTTCTAAATTATTCAAATTTGCCAGATATTGAAATAATGGCTATTTTAACTTCACTTGAAAATAAATCAGAGCATCCGATTGCTCATGCTGTGGTAAACTATGCAAAAGAAAAGTCTATTAGTGTGAAAGGGGTGGAAGATTTCAAGATTATTGAAGGTATGGGTCTTCAGGGTATAGTCTCTGGAGAAACTTATTTTGCTGGAAGCCATCGTCTCATCAGAGACCTTGGTATCTCTTTTGACATTTCAACTTTGGAAAAAGAAACTCTGGTTGGTAGAACACCCGTTATTTTGGCAGATAAAAACAAAGTTCTTCTTGTCGCAACTGTTGCCGACAGTATAAAGCCCGAAGCGGTAGAAGCGGTTAAAAATCCACACGCCCTTGGTATACAGACAGTCATGCTCACAGGCGATGACAGAAATGCCGCTCTCTATATTGCAAAAGAAGTTGGGATTGATGAAGTGGTCGCCGAAGTTTTACCACAAGACAAGCTTGTCAAAATTAGAGAATTGCAGGCTGATGGCAGGGTGGTTGCTATGGCAGGAGATGGTGTCAATGACGCTCCAGCTCTTGCTCAAGCAGATGTTGGCATAGCTATGGCCACAGGGACGGACGTGGCTATTGAGTCAGCCGGTATTACGCTTTTGCATGGAGATATTTCAAAACTCGTCAAAGCAATAAAGCTTTCAAAAATCACCATGCGCGGTATAAAGCAAAACTTATTTTGGGCTTTTATTTACAATATTGTCGGTATACCGCTTGCTGGTGGTTTATTCTATCCGTTTTTCGGCTGGCTTCTCTCTCCCGTTTTTGCAGGGTTTGCTATGGCCATGTCTAGTGTTTCTGTCGTTGGTAATTCACTTCGATTGAAAGCCAAGAAACTGTAAAAAATTATGAAAAAAACCTATAAATTCTTTGTGGAAGGTATGCACTGTAAATCTTGCGTCGTGCTGACGGAAGGCGAGCTTAACAATTTGCCGTATGTTGAAAAGGCAGTGTCTGATTTATCTACATGTTGTGTTGAAGTGACTGGCGAGTTTGGTCAAAAGGCACACACGGAAGTTACATCTGAACTTTCAAAAGTCCTAGAAAAACATGGTTATAAACTTTTGATTGAAAAAAATAACAAGAAAGTAAATTGGTCTGAGTTTAAAATTGCTCTACCAATCACTTTTCTATTTCTTGGCTTTTTTGTATTTTTGCAAAAATTGGGGATTGTGGATTTGGCAAACACGCAGTCAATTGGTGTTGGCACGGCATTTGTAATCGGCATTATTGCATCTCTTTCCACTTGTATGGCGGTTGTTGGCGGATTAGTCCTTTCTATTTCCGCCAATTATGCAAAAGGCAAGAGTAAGGTAATGCCACAAGTCCTGTTTCATTTAGGGCGTCTCGTCGTTTTTTTTATTCTTGGAGGAGTAATTGGCGCGATAGGGGCATCATTTCAGCTTGGAGTATGGGGTAATTTCATACTAGGACTTTTGGTTGGGATAATAATGCTTATGCTCGGCCTCAACCTATTGGATATTTTCGGATTTACTTCAAGAATATTGCCGACATTACCAACATTTATTTCAAAGCCGATTGTTAAGCTTAAAAACAATAAAGGTCCGCTGGTACCTGTTATTTTGGGAATTGCCACGTTTTTTATGCCATGTGGTTTCACTCAGTCTATGCAAATTTACACGCTGACTGCTGGTAGTTTTATAAATGGCGCTCTCATTATGTTTGTCTTTGCGCTCGGTACTCTACCAGTGCTTGCGATTTTGAGTATCACATCACATAAAATCGGCAACTCTAAATGGTCTGGAGTCTTCTTCAAAACAGCAGGACTAGTTGTGGTATCATTTGCAGTGATAAATATTCTTAACAGTCTTGCGGTAATTGGTATTATTCCACCACTACTAAATATATGAAACTAATTTTTATTTCAATTTTGATTGCGGGGGTATTCATAATCGGAGCCCTTGTTGTTGATGGAGGAGACAATAATCGCATTAGTGATACCTTAGATGAGAATGCAAATAATGTGTCTATTGTAGACGGAAGACAGATAATTGAAATTGATGTATTGGGTGGAGGCTATTCACCTAGAGTTTCCACAGCCAAAGCAAACACGCCAAC
>CAYGFJ010000260.1:0-2563 GCA_964349115.1 uncultured Francisellaceae bacterium | reverse complement strand
CTCTTTTTCAAATCAACTTGCCCTCACTGCAATCGCTTTGATCCTGTCATTGCCGATTTTGGCCGTCAAAGCGGGTTTCACATCGACGCCTTTTCGACAGATGGGGGGAGTCTGCCTGATTTTGAACATCCATTGCCGGCAACGCCCACGGTGTTAAACAAATTTTTCCCCGATCACAACATCATTGTCCCCGCTGTCTTTTTAGTTGAAAAAAACACGATGCAGATCATCCCCATCTCTGAGGGCGAAATCCCTGAAAACGATTTGGCTGCAAGAATTGAATCTGCATTGTCACCATCCGCTGGAGTACAACAATGAATGTAAGGATCAAAGGCCTATTTATTTTGCTGGGGACAGTTTTCATGGCTACTCAGGCTGTTTTTGCTGATGTCAATTCTGATTTGAACAACTACTTTAACAATATTGGTTTTACGACGAATGCGAGCAGCCCAACAGTGGTTCAGGGTCAGGAGGCCAATTACTTTTCGGGCGGGTCTTTGTTTTTGCGCAATCCTGTTAAAAATATGCAGCTGGTACAGGTGCAAGCCCCCTCATTAGAAGCAGGCTGCGGTGGGATTGATTTATTTGGCGGGGCGTTTTCGTACATCAACTCAGATCAAATTGTTACTTTTGCAAAAAACATGCTGACCGAAGCGCCCGGTGTGGCCTTTAACTTGGCCATGCAGGTGTACTCCCCAACCCTCTCCCACGACTTTGAAGCGTTTCAAAATTTTATGAACCAGATGAACAATTTTAATCTCAACTCCTGTACGGCAGATTATGCGATTGCGGGGGCGATGACTCAGGCATTGGGGAACAATCAATATGCGTGTAAGGATTTGGGTGCTCAAGGGGGCGAATTTTCGGATTGGGCCGCGGGAGCGGTGGGGTGCAAAGACAGTTCAGGCGAGGCTTATCAATACGCAGCGAGTCAAACTCAGGGTCAAAACCAGCTGACGGTCAGCACCAATGTGGTCTGGAATGCTTTGCAAAAGCAGCCCATGTACGCAGGGGATCAAGAGCTGTCTGAATTTATGATGTCCTTGTCCGGTACGGTGGTGTTTGATAGTAAAGGAAGCCCCACCACCTATCCCTCCATGGCAACCGACCCCAGTATTTTTACAGCCTTGCTGTATGGGGGGCAGCAAGCCACGATTTACAAATGCAATGACAAGCAAAGTTGTCTTCAAGTGGGTACACAAACCATTGACCTGCCTGGGGGCAGCGGCTTACGAGATCAAGTGGCTGCTTACATCAGTGGGCCCAATGGGATTGAAGGGGCCATTCAAAATGACACGCCTTTGACCCCCGCTCAACAAAGCTTTTTATCCTCCATCCCTTTTCCACTTTTAACCTACATGTTAACGAGCCAAGAGTCGGGGATGAACGTCAATTTCGACCAGTTTTCGGATGCGATTGCTTACATGATTTTGATCAACTACCTCTTGGCAACTGAAAATGTGGTTGAAGAGTCTGTCGCCAATCTCACCAATTACGATGCGTCCACCATCAACACGATTGTGACTTCCATCAACGGCAACATCAGCATTTTGAATAAAGAGCTCTCTCAATCAGAACAGGCCTTAACCAACCAATTGCAGATGATCTCTTCTTTTGCAGAACAGCAAAAGCGGGTGGTGGGCAATTTTAGTAATGAGATGCAGTCCAATATCAACTTTACGGGGATGTAGTGAAATAAAATGGCAATTACGATTTATGTTTATTCAAGTGGGGCCGTTGCCCAGGAAATGTTAAATGCCGTTGCCGCCTTTTGTGGCAGCGGGGATTTGAAAGTGGCCATGACGATTGCAGGCTGTCTTTCGATTGCCTTTGGCTTGGCGCAGTACATTCGCTCTCGAGACCCCCGCACTTTTTTGTGGTGGGTGTTTATATACCTCATTGTGACTGGGGTGCTCATCAAACCACTCAATCAACCCGTTCAGGTTTTTGATGCGTCCAATCCTTTGGGTACCTATGTTGTCGACAATGTTCCCATTGGCGTTGCCCTCCCTGCGCATCTTGCTTCTGCTGTGTTGTATGGACTCACTGGAGATTTGGAAACCGTCTATTCAACACCGAATGAATTGAACTATTCACAAACCGGCATGGTCTTTGGGGCCAAGCTCTTTGGAGTCACCACGCAAAGCCAAATCTATGATGGCCACACGCAAATATTGTTCAATCAATTCGTCGCCAATTGCATTGTTCCCGATGTCGCCCGTGGAAAATATACCTGGGGCAGTATGGCGGGCAGTACGGATTTAAACACCTTTTTTTCGAATGCGAGTTTGTCGCCTTTGTTTGGGGTGTACAACCAGGGCAATTTTTTAAGCTGTCAGCAAGTCTGGCCCGTCCTTCAAAATATGCTAAATGGACAGGTGACACAAACCATGGCGAGCCAGGCCGTTGCACTGTTCCCTGGCAATGCTCAAAACCAGCAAAACATTGGCAACTATGTGAGTGCGTCCTACAACTATTATTTTAACAATTTGTCGATGACCTCCCAGCAATTGATGGGACAAAATGTCATGGCGAATGCCATTATGAATGGAGGGTTGGCACT
>CAYGFJ010000259.1:0-2575 GCA_964349115.1 uncultured Francisellaceae bacterium | reverse complement strand
GTAACGTGGGGTTAAAAAAATCTGCTTCGCTTGAGACCTATCTGAGCTTGGGTGGTTATTCGGTGTGGAAGAAGATTCTTGCCGAGAAACAGCCTGCTGAGCACATTATTGAAGAATTGAAAGTCTCTGGCCTGCGCGGTCGTGGTGGGGCTGGATTTCCAACGGGATTGAAATGGAGTTTTGTGCCGAGAAACGCGCCGGGGCAAAAATATGTGGTCTGCAATTCAGATGAAAGTGAACCTGGAACCTGCAAAGACCGTGACATTCTGCGCTACAACCCTCATCAATTGATTGAAGGCATGGCCATTGCAGGCTATGTTATGAATGCCACCCGCGGGTACAACTACATTCGTGGGGAATATTGGGAGCCTTTTTATGCTATTGAAAAAGCCCTGAGAGAAGCGCGTGAAGCTGGGTTGCTGGGTCAAAATATTCTGGGCTCAGGCGTTGAATTTGATATGGATAATTGTATTGGCGCTGGCGCTTACATTTGTGGAGAGGAAACGGGTCTTTTAAATTCATTGGAAGGCAAAAAAGGCTTGCCACGCTTTAAACCACCGTTTCCCGCCAATCATGGTTTATACGGTCGGCCCACGAATATAAACAATACGGAAACTTTTGCGTCTGTCCCTGTGATCTTAGAGAAGGGCGGAAAATGGTTTGCCGATTTGGGCATCCCCAACAACGGCGGAGTCAAATGCTTTTCAGTTTCTGGTCATGTTGAAACTCCCGGCAACTTTGAAATCCCAATGGGTACGCCTTTCCCAAAACTCTTGGAGATGGCAGGGGGTGTTTGGAAGGGGCGGAAATTAAAAGCCGTGATCCCGGGCGGAAGTTCTTCAAAAATTTTGACCGGTGAGGTCATGATGGGTTTGACCATGGACTATGACTCCATCGGAAAAGCCGGCTCCATGCTGGGCTCCGGCGCTGTCATCATCATGGATGAAGCGACAGATATGGTCAAAGCCCTCTGGCGCATTGCCTATTTTTATATGGAAGAATCCTGCGGCCAATGTACCCCCTGTCGCGAAGGCACTGGCTGGATGGAGCGCACTCTGCGTCGCGTTTTAGATGGTGAAGCTAAAATGGCTGACTTGGACTGCTTGGTCGAAATTGCCGGCAAAATCGAAGGCCATACCATCTGCGGCCTGGGCGACGCTGCAGCTTGGCCTGTTCAAAGCTACGTCGCTAAATTCCGCCCTGAGTTTGAGCACTATGTGCTTCACAAAAAGCCGATGGCTGGGTTGGTGTAAGAGGAGAAGACTTAAGGTTGCCTTAATAAAAATATTAATATATAATGAAAATGCGTCAAAACAGGACATACATTATGCACTGCTTCAAGAAGAAAAAATCCCCACCTCCAAGCTTCGTCACCGAGTCTGGTGATTTTGATGTCAAAAAATTGTTCGCAACCAATCCTGATACGCTTTCACGCTTTATGCATAAAAAAGAAGGCGATGATAAAGGCGGGGGAGAGGGCGCTGGTACTGATCGCGTGGCCATGCCCATTGCGCTTGGAATGGCAGCGCTGCGTCAGGCACAAGAACTATCAGCTTCTTATGCACCTGCAAAAGCCAGTGATGTAGTTCAACAAATGGCACTTTCTGCACAATATAACTTGGGTATTGAAGCCGCACATGGCTTGCAAGTGAATGCTGGTGGTGCCGGAACGACGCCTACGCCTTATGGTCCCCGAAGTGAGGACGATGATGGGGATGTCAAAAAGAAGAAAAAATCGGAAGAATAAGGCTCTGTCGCCAGCACTTCCCGTTGAAGTACAGGTCTTGCAAAATAAGGCGTATAAGGCGGACTTAAGATAATTTTTTTGTATCAGTCTTTGATGGTCATTTTTTTCAGTTTTGCATAATAAAAGCCATCCGGCCCCTGGTGTTTAGGCAAAAATTGCCAACCATAGTGGCTCACACGACCATGGTCGAAGTGAATGGGGAGGGTGCTTGCATCGGGATGATCAGTCAAAAAGCGGGAAATGACTTCATCATTTTCTTCGCTGAGGATCGAACAGGTGGCATAGAGCAAAATGCCGCCGGGTTTCAAAGCGGGCCAAAGATGAGTGAGCAAATCCAACTGAGTTGCAGAGAGGGCTGGGAGGTCAGCTTCTGATTTCAAATAGCGAATGTCAGGATGACGCCTGATGACGCCGGTTCCTGAGCAAGGGGCATCCAGGAGAATCCGGTCAAAATACGCAGCGGGGAAGGGGTGGGTTCGGCTGTCTCCCAGTTGTAAATGGGCCTTCAACCCAAGGCGATCTAAATTCTCTTGGATCGAAGTGAGACGACCTTGTTTATGATCAATGCAGGTGAGTTTAATGTCAGCGACTTCTAACATGTGGCAGGCTTTTCCGCCTGGGGCGGCGCAAGCGTCCAAGACGACTGCGCCAGGAGTGAGGTCCAGCAAATAAGGGGTGCATTGGGCTGCCAGGTCTTGGACGGAAATAAAGCCTTCGTAAAAGCCAGGCAATTCGCTGACAGGAAGGGCTTTTGTAACCCAAATTGCTACCCCCTCCTCCCTCGCGGAGGAGGGTTGGGGTGGAGGGGACCATGGCAATGCATGTTGC
>CAYGFJ010000258.1:0-2586 GCA_964349115.1 uncultured Francisellaceae bacterium | reverse complement strand
CGACTCTGGACCCCACACTCCGTCAAATCACTTTGCCCCATTATGGCGATGTGGTCCTTGCGGATACGGTTGGTTTTATCCGTCATCTGCCGCACAGCTTGGTTGATGCCTTTCGCGCAACCCTGGAAGAAGTGACAGAAGCGGATTTGCTCTTGCATGTCATTGATGCCAGCCACCCCGATTATGCCATTCAAAGAGAGCAGGTTTTGAAAGTCTTGGAAGAAATCGGTGCAAGTGATCGCCCCATTTTAGAAGTCATGAACAAAATCGATCGTTGCGTTTTAGCCCCCAAACCCCACACTGTCTCGAATGAAAAGGGCCTGCCCACACAAGTCTGGCTCTCTGCCTTAAATGATGAAGGCCTCCCTCTTTTAGAAACTGCGATTTTGTCTCATTTAAGTGAATCGTTATTTGAGGGCGTTCTGACCCTGCCGCCCACTCGTGGCGATATTCGGTCTACCCTTTATGAATGGGGCGCTGTCCAAAAAGAAGAAGTGGACGAAGAGGGTTGTTTTCACCTGACCCTCTCGGTTTCTCAATTACGCCTCGACGTCCTCAGAACGAAGTAAACTCACCCTTTCGCTTCCTGCTCCACGATGGCGACGCGGACAACAAAACACTCCTGCAAACGAGTCACGCCATGTACGAACACCCTCTCGTCCGGCACATTCTCTTGCTGTCAGAATAAGGCTGCGAAGCAGTTGTTCTGCAGTGGCATATACGCCTTCGCCAATGGGAATCAAGCAGCGGCCATTGACAAACATGGCATTGCCTCCAGCGAGGATGGCCAAGGGCTTGCCTGCTGTTCCTGACCTTTCTAAGAAGAGATAAGCCAATGAATCGCCCTTTGTCAGGCCTGCCTCAAAAGCTGCAGTCACCCCTGAAAACGCGCCGCCCCCCACTTGGACTGTTCCAAACCAGAGGCGCTTTTGTTGTAATAATGTAGCTGCAAATGCCCGGCCCCCTTCAGGAGCTTCTTCTCTCGCCAATCGCCAGGCCGCCCAAAAATTGTCAATAATTTGCTTGGCGCTAGACTGAAAGGACACAACGGAAAAAATACCGATCAAAGCCGCCGCACCTGTTGCGCTCAGCTCATCGGTCTTCATGCTTTTTTCAATCGAAGACACGATGCCCATGGCGAAAGCGGATGAGCTGACATAAGCGGCGACATTGACAAGACTATCAAGGGCCTTTGCTAGGGATTCTTTGTCATGTTCAAAGGTAGGTGTTGTGGCGAGAATCTCTTGCAATATCTTGATGTGCTCTGTATCAGCCAGTTTATTGTGATGGTTGATTTCAGCTTCTAAGGCCATGACGGCTTGAGTGATCATCACACGCTTTTCTGGCCCTAGGCTAGAGCTGAGTATTTTGATGACATCTTCAGCCGAGATGCGACAGCTGCCGTCCTCTAAAGTCGTTTGCAGCACAGCCTTGATCGACTCAGCCTCATTGCAGCCCCTAAATCGCTTGGCCTGGAATGTCTCACAGCGCCGCTGATACTCTGCCTGGAAGTTTTGCATCCACTCATCCACTTTGATATCCAGCGCTGACAACTCGCTCTGTACTCCAAATGAGAGAACGCGATCTAATGAGGCAGCGGCACTGTCTGCATCCATTTCCACTTGAGGGGGTTCTAAGCGGAAGTAGTCTGCCATCAGTCGTGTGGCATCAATGGCATATAAAAAAAAGTTCACACCATAAATCCATGCGGACATGAACTCCAGTGTGTCGCCACTCATGGCTCCAGGCACTTCGGCGGCTGCTTGTTTTGTTGCAAGGGGAAACAAGCCTGAAAGGGTCCAGGAAAGATACAGTGTGGCCGTGGTCAAGCCTGCTCGTAAGAGGGGCCAACCCATGCGTTTACATTGCTCATAGGCTCGACTGGAGGGGCTCAAGTCTTTGGTTTGATGGGCAACATGGACTCGTGCAGCCTCTGTCCATTCATAAGGCCAAAAGCGGACCGCTTTTTTGATGGCAGCAAGCTTGTCTCCCGCTGGGGCTTGGTACGCTGCATCCAACACTTTGAAAATGGCGGTGGGAATGTCGGTCACTAATTTTCCAACCAGCACTCCATTCATCGCAACATTCACTAAGACAGAAGTGGCTGCACAAAGAGAGCCCAGGACTCCTGTCCCCAGTGTTGCAAGATTGGGGTAGAGGTATTGGTACACCGTCGGGATGGCAGCCACTGCAAATCCAATCAGGGTTGCGATATTGTCTTTGACAAATTCCCGCAGAGTGCTGTGTTCATGAGCAGTCAGTACCCCTCTTGTTTTCAATTTTAACAGTGAATGGGCCACATGAGGATGATCATGGATCAGCTTTCTCAGAAACTCCCTTTGGGCATCCTGAGATGCCTCGCTTGGGGCAAAATCAGTCTTAAAGTTGAGGGCCTCGTTCAGTTCAGTAATGAGTTCTTCAATACTTGCAGGGCTAAGCTCAGCTGGGCTGTCTGCTACGCCGGGAGCTTCAGCTCCTGGAAGTATGCGAGGTACATGCCGAAGTGCTCGCCTTGTATGCCATTGATTCAGGAGTTCATTTTTTTTAGCCCATGTCATTGTTCTTCTTATTCTGTCTGGACCATCC
>CAYGFJ010000257.1:0-2594 GCA_964349115.1 uncultured Francisellaceae bacterium | reverse complement strand
CCTAAAATCCATGCTTGAAAACGTTTAAAACGCATCTGTCCTCGCCAGTTGCCAGTGAACGGCGTAGTAAGGAGGGATGGTTTTTTTCAGCAATTCACCTGGGGCCAAAGCGCGACCTTGGTCGGTGTAGATTTGCTCGAAGGTTTTGGCCTCAGAGAAATTGATGCGACGGAGGATGTGATAGGGTTTCAATTCGCTGGGGTTGGACAGGCCCATGGCGCCGATCAGTTCCAAGAAGCTGTGGAGGGTCAAGCGTTGGAAGTTGGCAACGCGGGTTTTCTTGTCTTCGACAACAAGGCCTCTGGCTAAGCTTTTGTCCTGGGTGGCAACGCCGGTTGGACAGGTGTTCATATTGCATTGCATCGACTGGATGCAGCCCGTCGCCATCATCATGGGACGAGCCATATTGCAAATGTCAGCGCCGATCGCCACTTTGCTGACCATGTCAAAACCGGTGGCAATTTTTCCGCTCGCAGCAATGCGGATTGTGTCGCGAAGGTTTACACCCACTAGAACATTATGAACAAAACTTAAAGCAAAGTTTAAGGGCATACCGACATTGTTGACGAATTCAACGGGGGCTGCGCCAGTGCCGCCTTCTGCGCCGTCTACAGTGATAAAGTCAGGAGTGATGCCGGTTTCGAGCATGGCTTTGCAAATGCCCATAAATTCATGAGGAAGACCCAAGCAAAACTTGAAGCCAACGGGCTTTCCGCCACAAAGGGTTCGCAATTTTTGAATAAAGTGCATCATCTCAGTCGGAGTGCTGAACGCGCTGTGTTTTCCAGGCGACAAGACATCTTGACCCAAAGGTGCTTTTCGAATGGCTGCAATTTCGGGCGTCAATTTTGCAGCAGGCAAAATACCTCCATGGGAAGGCTTAGCGCCTTGGGAGAGCTTCAACTCAATCATTTTGACTTCTGGGCGCAGCGCTTCTTTTGCAAATTCGTCAGGGGAGAAATGACCTTTCTCATCGCGACAGCCAAAATAACCGGTGCCGATTTGCCAAATGACATCGCCGCCTTGAAGATGGTATTTGCTTAAACCACCCTCGCCTGTTGCCTGGGCAAAGCCGCCGATTTTGGCCCCCAGGTTCATGGCCATCACCGCATTGGCGGACAACGCACCAAAGCTCATGCCTGAAATGTTTAAACGGGATGATGAATAAGGCTGGGTACATTGCGGGCCGCCCACGGTAATTCTGGGCTCAACCTCAGCGGGTTTTTTGGCGTTCATGGAATGAAGCGTCCATTCATACCCTGGAGCCAAAATGTCCTTTTGTGTGCCGAACGGAATCGTATCGCGAATATTCTTGGAGCGTTGATAGATGAGCGAACGGGTCTCCCGATTGTAGGGCCGCTCTTCTTCATCGCCCGCAATCAGGTATTGCTGAATCTCAGGGCGGATGAATTCCATTAAAAAACGAATGTGCCCCAAGATAGGAAAGTTGCGCAGAATGGCATGTTTTTTCTGGTAAACATCATAAATATAAATCATGGAAAGCGGAAGCATAACGATGAAAAACCAGCGACCGTCGTGGAGCATAGCCAAAAACAAAAGCACTGCCATCAAAATTAAGCCAAAGCCTAAGTAGAATTTTTCCCGCATAGACGCTGTACCTTTGATGCCAAAATACATGAGGGCCAAGGGAACTACAGCCACCAAAATCCAGCGGCCATTGTGTAAGGACGCCAAGAATAAAATGATGGCCATGACGATCAGCCCCAGAACGAAGTGAAATTTTTGTTTTAACATGATTTTTCTCCCTATCTAAAAGTCTTTTCAGCTCGAATTCTATCACTGTCTTGACTAATCTCCCATGTGTTTTTGCTTCACCAAGCTGTTCATGATCACTGAAGACAGATATAATGCTTCAAGCGGTCACTCTACCTCACCGTTGAATGGGCCCAATCTACAAAAAAACTGATCGTAGGATTATCGTTTTATGCATATTGTCATGGTTTCCGATCGCTTTTCTCCTGAAATCAATACTCAATCTGTCCGGATCTCTGAATTGTCCAAATATTGGGTTGCTGCAGGGCATCGAGTAAGCATTGTAACCACTTTTCCAAATCAACCCTTTGGTGTTTTGTACGAAGGCTATCGAAAGAAACCATACAGCAGAGAAACAATCAATGGGCTTGAAATTCTCAGGGTTTGGAGTTATTTCTCACCCCGCAAAGACAAACTCCATAAAGCTTTATTTCACCTCAGTTTTATGTTTTCAGCCATTGTGCTCCCCTTTTTTTTATTGAAAAAAGTGGACATCGTCATTGGAACCTCCCCTTGGCCTTCGAATGCTTACATTGCGAAGATATTGGCCGCCTGGAAAAGAGTCCCTTTTGTCTTTGAGGTGAGAGATTTATGGCCTGAAGTCATTGCCGTCGTCGGAGCTCTGAAAGTCGATTCCCTCCCCATGCGTCTGATGCGAAAATGGGTTGGCTCTTGGTATAAAAAAGCCACATTGATTGTCACCGTGACTGATGGTTTTGTTGATGAAATTGTTAAAACTTATGGTATTTGCAGAAGCAAACTTGCCGTTATCAAAAACGGAGCTGATGTGATGACCATCAAACCCTTTGTTTGCGATAAAC
>CAYGFJ010000256.1:0-2634 GCA_964349115.1 uncultured Francisellaceae bacterium | reverse complement strand
ATCAAAAAAAACAAACCATGGCCGCCCGCTGACTTATATGGCAAGAAAGTTATGCCAATGGGCAGGCGAGGTCTTTGACTTTGCTCAGGCAGAAAATAACAACTTCAACCGAAACCCCTGTCGCATCCTGATTAAATATCTACCCAATCATGCAACGTTACACATGCCCCGCATAGAATTCCACGACATCCATAAATTTGTTGAAAGCCTGAAAAACTATGAAGGCTACATCCTCACCAAAACTGCAATTTGGATGATGCTGTATACCGGAATGCGTCAAGTCAGTGTGCGCCGCGCCATATGGAAAGACTTTGATTTAGAAAATGCAATGTGGAACAGGCAGCCCGAAAAATTTGATACAACTGTTCTCACCCTCCCCCTACCCAGACAGGTCATTCAAATGCTGAAAGAGATCAAGCCATTAACTCTCAACGGCCCAAATGAACTGGTGATGCCCAGCGTTTTTAATACCCGCCAATTGATGAGCGAAGGCGCCATCTGCCAAGCAATAAAACGAATGGGTTATCAGATGGTAGGCCATGGATTGAGGAGCGTTGTGAGCACAGGCCTCAACGAGCTTGGCTATGCCTCTGAGAAGGTAGAAGCTCAATTAGGACATAAGAAGAAAAGCCAGACTGAGGCGGCCTACAACAATGCGAAGTACTTTGATGCTAGACGGAAAATGATGCAAGCTTGGGCTGACTATTTGGATGACCCAAACTCGCAAGAACCTGCTAAAGGCGCCCCAGCCTCACCCTCAATGACAGCATATAAAAAGGAATAAGCCACACGCCACTTTTTATGATCAGTCGTGTTCTTGAGACTCACAGTTTTGGCATTTAAGCGCTCAACAATCCCCGTAATCTGCTGCCCTTCAAAAGCAAATCCTACGCGATCACCCACTGCAAGTGAATTTCGATCAAGCTGGCCCTCCCGTTGATTAAACTCAAAATCACGCGCATCCAATTTAATCCGATGATAAGGCACCTTCCAGCGCTCTCCGTCTTCACAATTTCTCACGATGACAGCTGATACTGTTTTGTGCTCGACCACTGCGGACATCACCCGATTGGCCTTTCCATGAAAATATTGAATTGTATCGCCTTCTTTAAACTGATTTTTTACTGCTGCAACACGCATAGGATTGTCTAATTCATTTTGTAGCATCCTTTGAAACCGACTCAGCTCGAATAGGGAAGCCTCCGCAAGAAAGGATTTTATTTTTTCGTAGTCGATGGATGACGTCATGTGAAATTTAGCCTCATCAATTACTGCATCCAGCTTTCAGTTCCGCATCCATACCGATCACGAATATGTGAATACACTACATCACAACTTCTACTCCAAAGCTCAGGGGTATAGATACCAGGCAAGTCATCATCCAAAATGATTTTAATATTCTCTTGCACTAGTGCTTGCGCCTGCTGCTTTTTCTGCCAGTCAATCACCAGAAACTGCTTTATTTTTTGCAATAAATGTTTTGCAGCAAGCTTGACCTGATCACGCTCCTTAGGCTTTAACTCAATCTCCTTGACCAATAAATCAAAAATAGCCTGCTCATCCTCAGTCAATTCCTCGCGTGTAGATCGCTTTTCCTCAACCGTCATGGTTTGAATAAAACCCTGCAAGCGCCGAAGCTGCTCTTCTGTACTGATAGAACCAAGATTGTAGGCATGGATCAATTCCTGAAACTTTTCCTGCAAATTATAGCGGGTGGAATTCCTCGCAACCATTTCAGTGAGACGGCGGGCAATTGTGTTTTGCAGCAGCTCAACCTGAGACGGCCTCAGCCTCTGCATATCTTCAACCATTTTTCCCAAAGCTTCAAAATTGAGCTTGCTGAGATCCACAGCTGCAGGAAAGTGATCTGACATCTTAACTGACACAATAGCCTCATCTAAAAGCGCCGCAACTTGCTCTCTCACGCCATCCAGCACTTCATTGCTTGCCAGACTAAATCCAGTTTTATTAAGCATCGCCGCATAAATCACATTCATCGCCACCCGCTGTGGCAAAAAGGCTTCCGCTCGAACGTCTGGCAAAACACCCTTAAAAATACGGTTAATTTGTCGGACAAACGCAATATAATCGGCTTTATATGCTGGCTCTAGCAAGGTTTCGACTGCCTGATCAATTAAATTTCCTTTCTCAAAACCTTGACAGTCCGCCTCATGAATGGCCAATAAATTAATATCCAAAGGATCTAAAAACTCATCCAGTTCATTAAAGGCTCTGGCAAGATGTTCAAGCAGCACTACTTTATTTTGCGCTGGAGAATCCAACTCAATACCTGCAACGGCAGCACGGCCATACACCCCTAAAGCCGTGCGCAAATCATCTAACACATCAATATAGTCAATCACCTGCCCGCTTGGCTTGCCGGGCGAAACACGATTTGCCCGCGCAATCGTTTGCATCAAAGTATGCGACTTTAAAGGCTTATCCAAATACAGCGTCGAAACCGTTTTTACATCAAAGCCAGTCGTCCACATCCCGCATACAAATACAATTCGCAAAGGATGATCTGCCGCTTTAAAACACTCATCCAATTTTTCTTTATTCAATCGTAAAGCATGTGGTGCAGCATCCAGATTCTTTTTAGCCAGCCGCTCAATTTCTTTTTTACTCAAATCT
>CAYGFJ010000255.1:0-2659 GCA_964349115.1 uncultured Francisellaceae bacterium | reverse complement strand
GAGATTAGCTCACAATGGTGAACTCCGTCGTATTCATCGTGGGCTTTATGATAAACCTACTATTAACAGTCTCACAAAAAAAATAACTGTTCCCGACTACAGAGAGGTTATTAATGTGATTGCTCAGCGCACTCAAAGCCGAATGCTTATAGATGGAATAACTGCCGCTAATGACCTTGGTCTGACTGATGCAGTACCAGCTCGTGTTGTTGTTTATACGGATGCTCGACTTGGCTCAATGTCATTAGAAAATCAAGTTATCTTATTTAAAAAAACTTCGCCAAAAAAACTATATTGGGCAGGACGTCCTGCAATGAGAGTTGTACAGGCTCTTTACTGGTTGAAGGCGTTATTTCCAAGTGACCTGCTTATGAGAAAACTTCAAAATATTTTAACTAATCCAATATACGGAGTTGCCATATGCAAGGATCTGAGTTTGGGTTTATCAAAGATGCCTATATGGATGCAGCACATCGTACGAGATCTTCTTAAAAGTGTAGATAACAACAAAAAAAATGAACCCTAATTTTCATTCAATCATCAAGGAGGATAAAATAAATCAGCAGGATATATTCCAACGAGCTGCCAATCGTCTCCGTACTACAGTTCAGAACATTGAAAAAGATTTTTGGGCCTGCTGGACTCTTGATGCTTTATTTAATGGATTGCCAAAGGATGGTGCCAGACTTTTATTTAAAGGAGGAACTTCTCTTTCTAAGGCTTTCAGCCTTATCTCGCGTTTTTCAGAAGACGTAGATATCACAGTTTTTCGTCAAGATATCGGACAAGCAGCATCTATTGAAGAGCTAGAGTTGCTTAGTGGAAAAAAGAGAAGAGCTTATCTCGACTCTATCAAAGATGCTTGCCAAGCTTATATCAGCGGACCTTTGTTAGAAAGCTTCACCTCCATTGTGAGCCGTACCATGGCAGAGGCTGGCATTTCACAAACAAGGGCACGTGTCAGTTTAGATGAAGAGGATGAAAGCGGCCAGACCTTGCTTTTTTGGTATCCAAGTATTTTAGAAGCTCCTGGCGAATATGTGCGTTCTGCTATCAAGATCGAATCAGGTGCAAAATCAGCTCTTGAGCCACATCAAGCAGCTACCATCATCCCCTATATTGCTGCTGATCTTGAAAATCTCGATCTTCGAGTTGATCAAGTAACAACTGTAAGCCCGGAACGAACATTTTGGGATAAGATTATTATTCTCCATGGACAGCGCCGATGGTTTGAATTACGTGGTGAATTAAGACATGGCGGGCAGCGAGTATCGCGGCATTATTATGATGTTTTTAAACTCGCTGAATCTGACATTGGCAAACAGGCTCTAAAAAATAGTACTCTTGGAATAGACTGTGCTCGTCATGCTCAAATGTTTTTCTTTAGTGCGAGCTTTGACCTAGAACATGCAGTTCCGGGAACATTAAGCATAGTCCCTACTTTGGCAATGATTTCATCTCTTCAACAAGATTATCAAGCAATGGCTAATATGATTTTTGGTAATGTTCCATCATTTGAAGAAATTTTGGATTCTCTTTCAAAGCTTGAAAAAACTATAAATAATGCTCTCTCTAGTTAAAGAAAAAAAGTCTTATAGCTCTTGGGAGCCCATCCAGAGCTGCTTTGGTGACTACTCTCAGCAATCTTCTGAAAGTCAAAGCATCGGACATCAGAGAAAAAGCCTCCCTCAGTTTATTGGCTTCATCTTGCTTTTATGCTTCATGCTGCAAGGACCTGCATCATGGTTCTCCTCGAGTGAATCTAAAAACAGCGTCAGGGATTTTTTTTTCTACAAGCCAGTATCGGCTCAGCAATTAGCTCTCCAACCTACTGAACTGCAAGAGACAAAAGCAACGTGTGCTACGATATTGCATCAGGAGCACTCCTCTTACTACATGGGCGCTCGTTACTACGATCCCGTCGAAGGAAGGTTCATATCAGCTGATCCACTTGGTCATGGAGCGAGCATGGGCTTGTATGATTACTGCAACGGCGATCCAGTTAATGGTTTGGACCCGGATGGGAGGTGTAAGCTAGGATTGAATGATGGTGTTGCAGGGAATTACAATCCATCGAGTGCAAAGAATCAGACTGTTTATAATGCAGCTTGGGGACTTAGCACTGCTGATAGTTATCTTTATAATAAATTTTTAAGACGCGATGCAGAGTCGTTGATGGGTATAGGCCAACTAGTTAATTGGGGCATGGATAACGCAGAAGAAGCAGCTCATGTCCCACAAGGAACCATAACAGCTACAGCATTTATGTTTGGTCCAGAGATTGGAGGTGCTGTAGCTGGGTTAAGAGTCTGGGGAGCTTTGAGAGCAGGTGCTGCTATAGGAGAAGCTGGAGTTGCAGCTACAAAGGCCATATCTGATGATGCCTTTGTTCGATTTGATCCTGCATATCAAGATGCCATCGAGTGCATGTTAGAAGACAGTGATCCTAAAATTCGAAAATATGCAGTTACTCTTTGCCTTGGTTTCTTTGTTTTTAGAACTGTCTGACAATGACGAGATTAAAAATCAAACCCAATAGTGCCTTTAATTGGATTGCTGGCAAGGAAATGCGTGTGCTCTCGCGAACAATAGTAGTGATTCCTGGAGCGGTACTGCAGGAAGGCAAAGCTATTAATTCGATTATTGAGCTATCTAATGA
>CAYGFJ010000254.1:2107-2659 GCA_964349115.1 uncultured Francisellaceae bacterium | reverse complement strand
CCCGCTTCCGCCAACGCGTCGAGGCCATCGTCGAAGCCTTCTCCTCCATGCAAGAAGACCTAGACAAAGAGCGCAAAGCCATCATGAAACAATGGGCCAAACGCGAAACCCAAATTGAAAACGTCATGACCGCAACCGTTGGCATGTACGGTGATTTACAAGGGATTGCCGGGAAGAGTTTGATTGAAATTGCTGGGTTGGAGATGGTGGCGCTTGAGGCACCTAAGCATGAGTTTTCGAATATTTAAATGTAGGAAATTAGTGAGTTGCAGCGCGAATAGTGGCTTCTGGCAGCGCATCAAAGCATTTTTTAATATGGTCGAATAAGACTATGAAATTTGAAAAGTCTTCATTGTTTAATTTTTCTAGAGCATGTTTAGTAAGCTTCTTCTTATTCAGCTTATGAAACATCATATTGCCGATCTTAATTGGGCTTTTTTGTAGCATCTGTAAAGTTTCCAGAGTATTGTCATTAAAATACAACTCTATCTCAAAAATAGAAAATCGTGAGTTATCATTAAAATAATTCTCTCTGCCTATGCAGACTGGGTA
>CAYGFJ010000254.1:0-2097 GCA_964349115.1 uncultured Francisellaceae bacterium | reverse complement strand
GACTGGGTAGTGCGTTGCACCAATACATCCATTCTTCATAAAACTAGCTTTTTCCTCCTTAAGCAAATACTTCTCAAAAAGGGCAGGAGTTCCCGCTGAAGGTGCTCCTGTTAAATCTACTGGGGTTGGAGCGGGGATTTTTGCGATGTCGGTGCGAACTTTTCCTGCGTCTTTGGCATCATCACGCAATTCTAGAGCGTTTTCAGCGGGAGCTCCTGCAAAAATGGGAGTTTTCAGGCCATTATACTGGTTTAATCCAGCCATATCTGAGTCAAAAATCCCTAAAACTTTATGCTCATTTCTTCGTTTTGCATAACTGATAAGATGCTTTTGTAGCATACTAGCAGAACCTGGTACAGCAGGTTGGACTTCAAAATATTGTGTCTGACCTGGAAAAAGTTTTTTCCATGCTGTTTCAATAATACAACGATCAGTTGTTCCTTCTACGAGGAGCAAAGGTTGATCTGTTTCCTTGAGGATTTGATGAATAGGCGCCTCTCTTTTATAACCATGAAATTTTGGCCATGCTGATAATGCAACATCCTTATCCTTTTTTTCTAAAATAATGATCTTTTCATCACTAGGTTCATTATTCTGAATGATAAAGGGTGAGTGCGTTGCAATAATAACTTGCACTCCCATGACCCCATCTTTGTCAGTAAAAAGCTCGCGAATGAATTGTACGTATTTTTCTTGCCAACTAGGATGCATGCTTATTTCGGGCTCATCAATCAATACGACACCGCTTGAAAGCGATTTTCTATTTTCCAAAAGGAAGCTTGCTCTAAACACAATTTGCTTTTCGCCAGAGCTTAAATTAGCAACATTTATTTCATTGTTTTGAGAGTCTGTGAAGCAAACGGTCCTTATGTTATTTATAGTTTTTACTCCTTGAAAGACCTTATCTGTAAGCATAAAGTCAAAGGCCTTTTTAAACCGATCTGTTCGTTTCTCTGGTTGAGGAGCAGACCTGTCTGTTTTTGCCCAGCTAGCAAGGTCTTTGTCATCTAAGTTGTCAATATCAACCAATAATTGAGCGATATTTTTTGCCAAGCTTAAATCAGATCTTTTCTTCGGAATGCTTATTCCATCAACGTCTTTGCTCGTCACGCTTGTGATATTTTGTTGCTGAAAGTTAACCTCTACAGTGGAGTAAAGACACTTAAGTAGTTTTTGAAATTCTGCATTACTAAATAGTGGGCTACCCTGAATAGCTACATTTTTCGAATTTATTATTTCTACGTGCTCTGTATTTGGTTTACTATCACAAGGTAGGAATTTTATTGTTAAATGATGATCAATATCAGAGTTGATTTTCTGAAGTTGCGTAATTTCTTGACCATTCAAAGAGAGTTGCAATATGACTGTATTTTGTCGAGATAAATGAGCTATCTGCATCTGACATTCGAGGTGTGAGAAAATAGTGTCTAAAATAGTCGTTTTTCCTGAGCCATTATCTCCACCAATCAGCACAACATCTGCTGGCTTCCCATGGTTAGTAAAATCAAGGGAACAGTTTCCTAATATTGGATGGTCTATTGTTTCAAACTTCAGTATCTTCATGCTGTTTCGACCTCGCGAATTCGATGTATTTTAGTTCAGGCAAGAAGCTCGCAATCATACAGCATACTGAGCATAAAAGTCAGTGTTAATGCAGCCTCATTTATCACCCAAGATAAACCCCCGCAATCTGCAACCTAGAGTGCCCTAGTTCATGCGAAATTATAAGTCGAGCTTCTTCGTCGATGGGCTTTTGGTGGGGGAGAAGCGTTTTTTTGGAAGGGCCGCCGTTGAAAGGGGGGTGCCAGCCTTGGCCGGAGAGTTGTTGGGTGATTTCAAAATAGCGGCGTTGGGCGTAGGCGTGACGAAGGCCGTGGAGGTTTTTGTAACCTGATGTTTGAACTGCGGCATCGTAGATTTTGCGCTGGGATCCGTAGGTTTTGTCGGTGGGGATGAGAGAGTGGCCGCGGCCAATGATGGATTTGATTTCATTGAGCAGGGTTCGTTGTGCTTCGGTTGTGATGGGGATGGTTCTTGCGATACCCCCTTTGGTCCAGGAATCTTTGAGGCGGATGTGGTTGCCTTGGTCGGCATAAC
>CAYGFJ010000253.1:0-2675 GCA_964349115.1 uncultured Francisellaceae bacterium | reverse complement strand
GTTTACGAGCCACAAAGATCTGATTGGCAAAACGGATTTTGATTTATTTCCTACGTATGAGGAAGCGCTTGTTTTTCGCAACAATGATCTTAGGGTAACAGAAAGTGGCAAAAGCATTGTCACAGAAGAGCCCACTATTTTTCAGGGAAAGCAGTCCGTTGTTTTAAGCTATAAATCACCATTATTCGATAGCAATGGCGTACTCATTGGTATGATCGGAACTTCATTTGACATCACAGAACGCAAACGTCTAGAAGTCGAATTGCAAGAGAAAAATACCTTTTTGAAAAATTTGATTAACAATTTCCCACTTCATGTGTATTGGAAAGACAAGGATGGGCGATATTTAGGAGCCAATGATTTACAGGCTAAAAGTGCTGGATTTTTGGTAGGCCATGAGTTAATTGGCAAAACAGATGCTGAGTTCTACACGCTTGAAGAGTCTCAGCTGGTTCGAGCCAATGATCTTGCGGTTATGAAAAACAAGACAACAATGATGATGGAGGAAGCATCTTGTCACTCCGGGATACCCTCCATTTTCTTGAGCTGCAAGTCACCCCTCCGAGATTTAAAAGGAAAAGTTATCGGCATCATTGGCACTTCTCTCGACATTACCGAGCAAAAGCGTCTCGAGGCTGAAAAGGCCCAGTTTTATACTTCAGCGCTACAGGTGGCGCATGACATCCGCTCACCTGCTGCGGCAATTGAAATGCTGGTGAAAACACTGGGGGGCTTGCCAGAAGAACAAAGGGTTGCATTGCGGAATGCGACTGTTCGGATCAATGACATTGCCAATCAATTGCTGAGCAAATACCGCGGTGAGCTTGCACCATCTGGCCTGCGTTTGGAATTGCTTTCTGCTTTACTATTGAACCTAATTTCTGAAAAGCGCCTCCAGTTGGCAAAGACTCAAATTGTGCTGGAAACGGACATTTCCAAACAAGCTTATTTTGCTTTTGCTAAAGTAGACCCCACGGAATTGAAGCGGGTTTTGTCCAATTTAATCAACAATGCCGCAGAAGCCATGGGTTCCAAAGGGAAGATCACGCTTCAGCTGGACATCAACGATGCTTTTGAAGTCGTGTTGAAAGTGAAAGATGAAGGCCCAGGCATTCCCACTGAACTGCTGGCTCGGTTGGGTGAGCAGGGAGCCAGCTTTAACAAAGAAGGCGGTTCTGGTTTGGGACTTTTTCATGCCAAAGAAACCATGGCTGCTTTTGGGGGTCGCATGGAAATTGACTCTGTGCTGGAGCAAGGGACCACTCTGGCCTTAATTTTGCCTGATGCGATTCCGCCACGCTGGTTTGCACAAGAGTTGACTTTGACTCCTGGGCAAACACTCTATATTGTGGACGATGACACCGCCATTCATGCCGCATGGGATCAACGCTTGCAGGAGGTGTTAAGCCCTGAAGACGACATCACTATTGTCCATTTCAGTGATCCCGATGAGGCCTTAGAAAAGATCATTGCAACACGCCAACGTAATGTTTTTAGCTTCAATGCGGTGTTGCTCACAGATTATGAGCTCATCGGTTATGAAAAAACGGGCCTCGACCTGATTACAGAAATTGGTGCCGGAACCTCCATTTTGGTCACCAGTTATTTCGAAAAGAAAGAAATTCAAGAAGCCATCCAGAGTGCACGCGCAAAACTTTTGCCCAAAAACTTAGCCTCTGAATTGCCCATCACCATTAAACGCGGCCCTTGTGTCACAGAATGTGAGTCTGTTGTTTTGGAAGACAATATGTCTGTAGTCGATAGCATCCAGTTGTCAGCGCTTATGGAAAAACGTAAAATAAAAATCTATCAAACCTCTGCGGCCCTATTCCGCGACCTACCCAAGATCCCCAAAACCATGCCCTTTTACTTAGACAACGACATCGGAGAAACTATGACTGGCCTTGAGATCGGAAAAGTCCTCTACGACCAAGGCTACCAAACCCTCCACTTCTCCACCGGTGCCGTCGATGCTGGATTCGTGAAACCCTACTGGTTTCTTGATGTTGTTGATAAAGATGCTGTTTTGCAATGAGTCGCGGACATAAAATCAGTGTAGGTAAGTTGCATGCCATCGATTAGGGCTCTTTTTAAAAACACGTCCACTGAAGCTGCAGAGGAATTTAAAGGTGCGCGTTGTCTTCTTTTAATCAGTGTTGGCCAGGAAGCACACGAGGGTGAAAGGTTTTCTTCCACAGTTGATCTGATTAACCACTCTTTTCAAGAGTGCTATATCTTGCTCTATGATACGTTGCAGCGTTATACCATGGCACTTAGCAGCATGCTATCGCCAGGCGAATTTCAAGAGATCGCAGGCAAAGAAGGCGATCTTTGGCTAAAACGAAATCACATCTTCTGCAATAAATTATCCATTTTGAAAAAAGTTTTAAGATGGGATCAGTGGTTACAGCATCCTGCTTTTTTAACGCATCTTGATTATTTGAAAAGACTACTTGAACTAGATCCTGCCTATAAAGCGTCATTGGAAGCTACTGTAGATCATTATTTGGAGCGCTATACTAAGCATCTCATCAATTTATCGCATTTCGATTTAAAAAGAGCACAGGCACTCTGCTTGGACTATCTATTAGAAGAGTGTGCTGTGTTATGTATTTGGCCAGAATTGGGCTGTCAATTTGAAGTTTATACCAACTGGCATAATCAGGCCTTTATAG
>CAYGFJ010000252.1:0-2693 GCA_964349115.1 uncultured Francisellaceae bacterium | reverse complement strand
CACAATGGCTTGACGGGTGGCATACTTTTGTCGCCCATCATCCCCAGGCCCCAATGCGATAAGACTGGGGTGGGTTCTGAGTTGGTTCATCGCAGTTTGAAATGCTTCAGCCGCTTCGGTCGCTTTGTGAATCACACAGGCCATCTCGCGTTCGCCAAAGACGGTATATTGCTTGCTGAGCTGATTCAACACAGATTCAGGTGAGCTCAGTGCAATGTCACGAGCCAGTGCTTCGTGATGCGCATTCTTGGCATCGATATAATCAGCGCGGCCATCTGTCTTTCTGCGACCCCGATGCACTCCAGGCACCAGCTGAGTGGGGTCAACAAAGACATCCAAATGATGTACAGCAAAATATTCGTTTTGAAACGTCCGCCACAGGGTATTCCAATAATCTTTTTCAACCACTTTTGATTGGAAAAACTCGGGATTGAGGTCACGCGCTTTGTGAGAGAAGCTCATTCCCAATAATCGTCGCGTTGTCACAAAAATATGGGCATGGGGGTTGCCTTCATCATTGTGAAGATTCAAATCAGCAACAAGACCCTTTGATACAAAGTGATAGTCCGCAAAGCGACGAGCCAAATCCTTGTTTTGTTCCAACGACAACTCTTTGGGAAGCGCCAGAATATAGTCTTTCGCAAGCTGAGAGTCAGCACGTTTTTCAATTTTTTCGATATGGTTCCAGAGGGTGGCGCGATCGCTGAAAACACTGTCTCCACCAGGGGGTAGCATGATCTCAGAATGCACCACCCCTTCTTTGCTCTGATAATCAAACCGCTGTCCCGTACGCTCATCATAAAGCAATGATGCTGATCGATAGGCGGCCGCTTGCACCGCATTATGCCCTTTGCTGCGGGAATAAATGAGACAGCCTGCAAACTCGATCGCCACTTTCTATTTATCCTTTTATTTCTTAAACAATCCAGACATTCTAACCGTTGCCAAGCAATGTATATTGCGCAGGGGCCTAAAAGCACCCCTGAGGGATGCTCCAGGCGAATGAATCCGCCTTACGCGGTAGAATTAGTTTTTGATTTTGTTGCAAGGGAAAATATGTGTGGATAAGTTTTGAAATGGGAATGGTTGCATAAGAGGCAGTGTTTTGCTATGATCCCTCTCGCATATTTCCCTTCATTTGTGAAACAACAAATGGAGATCAAATATCATGTCCTACACACAAGAATTGATTCAAAAGAAAAAGACCGCTTTGGCGGCTGCCGAAAAAGCCTATCAACTCGCAATTCAAAAACGCGCCCAGGAATTGGGTAAGCTTTGCCTGGATGCAGGTTTAGGCGATTACGACAATGCTGTCCTGAAAGAACAGCTCATCACGCTCGCAAAGGGGTTGCCTAAAAGCAGCTCTCAAAAATCGTGAATTTGTTCGCTGTCGACAGGAGAAATATCGTATGGAAAAGTCTTATCAAAAAGCCCAGTTTGAATATCGAAAGGCTGACACCCGCCGCAAAATTGAGTGGGGTGGGTTAGTCGTCAAAGCAGGCCTTGATGCTGAGGCAAAAGATGTGATTTTAGGTGGCCTGATTTCCTTGGCTGAAAACTTAAACGAACCCGGCACCCGGGCGCTGTTTAAATCAAAAGGGATGCAGGCTTTTTTAAAAATCTAAGGGAGGGTCAATACTGGGGTAGCTGTTTTGATAATGCTGCCCCGATCGACTCCGCCCCAATAACGGGAATCCCAGGAGTCTTCAGGGCTGTTTTTACCATAGAGCCAATAGCTGGTTATATTTGCAAAAGTCCCGCGTGGAATGGCTGCCAAAATGCGCCCGAAATGATCTTCTGCACGGGTGTGAGCAGGATAGATTTTGCCATTGATAATGATGGCTTCAGAAGTCAAAACAACGGAGTCGCGAGGCAGGGTAATCAACTCTTTGATGATAGGCTCAAACCCTCCAGGGCATTTGCCGGGCATCAAGTATTCATGGTGTAAGCCAACGCTGCCAATTTGAGGGGGCAGGCAAACCATGACATTATCCCCTCGTTGTAACTGACTTGGTATCGCGACTTTGTAGAGCCCCATGGGCATAGAGGTCGTCCAATTCATGTAATAGCCTTCGGATAAAGCCACCACTGAAAAGAGATCGATAGCAGCAATCAGCAGAACCATCACCAGAAGTAGAATCAAAAGAGTTTTAATGAACAGATTCATGGCTGTTTTGATGGATTATACGGAGGGTTAGTGAGTCCCATTTTCTTGGGTTCCCATCCCTTTTTTAACATGTCAGCCCATATCTCCCATGTCTGTCGACGTTGAATTTCAGGTGGGGCATGTTCAACGTCATTGACTACATCTTGAATAATTTGCAAGTTTAGGTCAGCCACCGGGCTGAAACGTGCAGCTTCTGAGCTTAAAAAAGCAATCAACTTTATATGGGCGCGTAGTTCTTCAGGATTTCCATTGATTCCTACTTTACCTAATCCAGTGCAAGCGTTAGCTAAGGCTTGAAGATGCAATGCTGGGTCCGTGGTGTCATAACGTTTTTCATATTCAGTGAATGTACGCCAATGATTGCCAACTTTAATTTTTGAAATATAGAGATCATTTTTTGCGACTTGCATCCATGGACTTGCTTGATGATCAACGACAAGCTGCATGGCAAAAAAACCTGCATTTTTTTTTGGAAGGAATTGAGCTCGTAGTGCTATCACAAAGGCGAGGTAGTCAGTATATGTGG
>CAYGFJ010000251.1:0-2711 GCA_964349115.1 uncultured Francisellaceae bacterium | reverse complement strand
AATTACACACTATAGCTTATTAGCCTGGTGAAGAGATCATACGCTTTAGTGGAGAAGATACAACATATGCAATAATAGAGGTGAGGAAAATGATGAGTCCGATGATTCCGAAAAAGTCACGATAATAGACAGAGCTTGTGAGTTTTAGCGTGGCGGAATGGAGGAGGGTATCTCCCGCCATCGCCATTAAGCCTGCGAAGTATCCAGAAAAGGCAAAGGCCATAAAAAAGATCCCCATAAAAAAAGCCTTTAAATGCTTGGGAGCGAGAGATTCAATGGTTGACATTACAATGGGGATAGCACAGAGCTCGCCTGCCCCCATAACGATGTTGGCCAAAATAAGTAGGTATAACGGGACGTTGAAACCATTGGTGATGGCAGTGCTTGCGGAAAGAGACAGCAATAAAAATGAAAATCCTGTCAGCAGAACACCGAATGCGACCATATAGGGTGGTGAAATAGAGTGCTTCTTGTAGCCCAGATATTTCAACAGAGTGCTAAAGAAGAAAGCGAGGCCAATAACAGCCATGGGTTCAAGCGAAGCAAAAAAAGATGGTGGGATCTTATGGCCCATAATCTGATGATCTATTTGTAGCTGGATAAATACCAACATGGAACTTCCCGTCTGCATTTCACCGGCGCTTGCAATGATGGTAAAAAAGCAGAAGGCAATAAAAACAAGTATACCTCGTCGCTCTTGTATCGATGACTTGTTAAGTAAAAAAGAAAAAATAAGAACAAGCATGACGGCGAGACACTCTGTGATGTATGAGAATAAATGTGGAAATTCAAATATAACAAAAAACAAAAACACGATTAAAAGTAATGCAGGAACAGCAAGCATCTGCTTCAGTAAAGAGATTGTCTTTGTCGAAGACCCCTCACTGGTTTGAGAAAAATAACGGTAATGAAGACAATACAAAAATGCCGCAATCAGCATACCTAGGCCACTTGCAATAAAGGCAAAATGGCAGCCAAAAGCAACACCAGAGAAGCCAAACAATATGGGGCCAACGATACTGCCAAAATTCATGGCGACATAAAATAAAGAAAATCCGCTGCCCCGCAGTGCTTCTTTTGTTTTATAGCAGGAGCCTAATTGGGTTGCCGCATTACCTTTAAAGAGGCCAATGCCTAAAACCAGAAAAGCCAAGCCAATAAAAAATAAGGACGGCGAATTGGCTAATAAAATCAGATTTCCCGCTATAATAAAGAGCATGCCGAGTACAATGGACTCTCGCAGTCCCAAATAGCGATCTGCGATATATCCACCCAGAACAGGCGTCGCAAAACCCAAGGCGCTGTATATGCCAAATAAGGCATAGGCATGATAGTCAGTAAATTGGTATTTTTCGGTTAAATAAAGAACCAGTATAGCCTGAATGCCGTAGTAACTAATCCGATCCCAGACCTCAGCAAAACCAAGCAGATAAAGCCCTTTTGGATGCTGTAATTGTGTGGTTGACATAGGCATATCCTCCAGAAATTAGTTTGTTATTTTTAGACATCCGCAAAAAAAGCTTGAGTTAATGGGAAACTCAAGACCCGTGTGTTTGGACTGGAAGCTTTTTGCCAACTCGACAGTGCTGATAATCTGATTGTTTTCATCTGGATCAAGGTGTATGCCACGAAAGCAGGCATTTTTAGCCAGGCCCATCAGTGGGCCATCTTGATCCGTTATGCTTTCTTGGATGTAAAGAATCATATCAAGCAATTTCACTAGTTCATCATGTTTTGAAACCGTTTTATTTTGCACATGAGAAAAATCAAATTTGTTTGGGTAGGATAAGGAATAATAGATCAGATGCTCAGTGTCTAGGTAAGCAGGGATCATGATTTCTGGGCTATAAGTTTGCAGTTTATAGGCGTCAATATAAGCCCGCTGTATGATTGAAAGTGGCAAGTTTGTATCATCTACCGCCATGCGATAACCCAATTTTTTGTTTTGGGCAATTGCAATGACATGATGCAGTGTGTTTAATAAATCGGGAGAGGGCTTGAATTTTGTTGTTTGTTCACTAATACATATATTGCATAGATCGACAATTGCCTTGTAGTAGTTGTTACGCCATACTATTTTGAAGAGATACTCCCGGAATACTCGCCATGATATGGAATCGCGATCTTCAAACCATTTTTTAGTAAACACAAGTAAATCAAGTGTCCATGGATCTTCTTGTGCCTTATTAATGGCTTTAAAAATATTAAAGTGTTCATGGACAGAGTCTGGAGATTTCACTTTGATCCCTAATGTTTTACAGAGCCGGAAGTGATTGGTGTTGTGGCTGATTTTAGGAAGCATTAAAACACTGCGTACGCCTGCTGATCCGCACCAATAGCTTCGTGGCTCATTAACACACTCTGGTTCCAAGACAGCGGTTAGTGCGAAGATGTGCCCTGCATTGCCTACACCGATGGGGATGGGTCTCTGAGCATGACCAATAAAGATCTCCATCCCTCCATTTAAAGGTACCATCATTGGAGCTGGGCTGGGGTAATCTAAAAGATCCCGAACTGTTTTATCGCATTCATTGGAGCCTTTAAAAACCATATGACCTTCAGCATCTGGTATCTGGAATAGCCCTTTGTTTATCAATAAATCGCCATAGTTATAGCGAATTTTTAATATTGAATAACTGTCATCAACACTCAGAGCATCGATCTCTTTACATAATGCAGGATTCACTTTATTGAGACTGGAACGCGCTTCA
>CAYGFJ010000250.1:0-2712 GCA_964349115.1 uncultured Francisellaceae bacterium | reverse complement strand
ACGTCAAGGAGGAAAGCAAAAAAATTAGGGAAGAAATCAAACGGAGACGAGATGCAGCGGCCATAGCTGATTCGGATGAGACTATGCCCCCTCCAAAAGACAAGCCAAATGGGGGCAAGCCCAATGGCGACAACGATCCTGACGACGATGATGACGATGGGGATGATGGGGTTTTGGTTTAGGATG
The DNA here is from genome assembly GCA_964349115.1 of uncultured Francisellaceae bacterium. Taxonomy (GTDB): domain Bacteria; phylum Pseudomonadota; class Gammaproteobacteria; order Francisellales; family CACEW01; genus JAJZUD01. The sequence goes on along the minus strand of CAYGFJ010000250.1, from coordinate 2,526 downwards.
AGGAGGGGGGCGAGAATTAATTGCTCACAACCCCTGTTTTGCTACCCCTTAAACGCATACTTTTACTGTCAAGACGCATCCAAAATGCCATGGGCAATGTCATGCATTCTATGGCGATTCTGAGGGTGCTTCTGAAGCAGAAGTCATCAAAGCCTTAAAAGCCGCCCATGCCTGGGAGTTCATCGAAAAAATGCCTCTGGGCTTAAACACCCTGATTGGCGAGAATGGTTTCAATCTGTCTGGCGGCCAACGCCAACGCTTGGCCATCGCAAGGGCCATCCTCAAAAACGCCCCCATCTTGATTTTAGATGAAGCAACGAGCGCCCTCGACAATGAATCTGAGCGCGCCGTTCAAGACGCCTTGGAAACCCTCCGCCAAAACCGCACCATCTTGGTCATCGCCCACCGCCTTTCCACCATTGAAAATGCTGATATGATTGTGGTTCTAGACCATGGCCAAATCGTCGAACAGGGCACCCACGCCGCCCTCATCGCCAAAAATGGCGTCTATGCACAGCTGCATCATTCGGCAACGTTTGCTTAAATTGAGAAAAATCCTTTGGAAGCTGCAAGATCAGCCCGCAGAAAGCTCAGAAACTGGCATAGATTTTGACTTCTGCAGCTGCAGCATAAGTTATGCGATCACCTGAATGACACAAATGCATTATTTTGTGAAGGACTCACCCACGCTTCAGCATCGCTGAAACCACCACCACTTTTTTGCCCTCAAAGGCAATGCCGACACCCACGATTTTTTGGATATGATCATACTGGCTGAGTCGCGCTTGATACTGTTGTACTTCTATTTGCCTCAGTGCTTGCTCTGCGATTTTCTTGGCTTTTTCTTTCTTTTGGACATGTTTGAATTCAAGGATCAAAGCGGTGTCTTTGTTGTGATCTTTGGGGATCAAGATCATGTCAGGACGGCCTCGGCCCGACTCACTGTTTGAAAATACAAAAAAGGGGTCTTGCAAGGTGGCAATCAACGCCAGCATAAATCCATGATAAAAGGCTTCAGGCTCTGTGGCATAGTCGTGGAAACTGGCAGCAGCCTCTAAAAAGGCTTGGGTTTCTTCAGCAAAACGGTCGATGTCGCCTGCGACCACCCCTTGCAACAAGCTTTCTAAATGGCCCTCGCCCTTGGGGATCTCTTCGGTCCAGCCTAGAAAAATATTTTGATAAGACATCAAGACTTCTTGGTTGGGGATCGCCACCGTACAGGCATAGCCCAATGCGTGGTGGCGAGAGGCCAACACCTTTAAGTAGCCCCCCAAAATCAGCAAATTCCAGAGCATGCCTGAGCTTTTTGCCACTTGATCAAAACGCATGGTTTCAGAGGCAATGACCTCAATCGATTCTCCCAGTACTAGCTTTTCCATTGCAACTTTGACGGTCTCTCTACTTTTTTGCACAAGCTGCTTTAACAATTTGTCATCAGAAGTCAGCACCCAATAAGGGCGAAGTTCTCCTTGATGGGACAGGCAATTCATAATCGACCAGGGGTTATAAAGGGTGAGGCCATTAATGCAATAGCCGTTGTACCAGTCTTGCACTTTGGGTTCATCATGACTTAAACCTTGATCGGCAAAGAGGGCAATCAAATCTTCTTGGAGAAAGCCAAAGGACGCGTGATACCGTTTATCATTTAAAGGTGTGTAAGTTTCACAATTGTTAAGCCCTGAGAGCATACTGTCTTTTGATACCCTCAAAATGCCTGTCATCACTCCTTTGTCAACAAAAGAGTTGTCTTTCATCCCTCCACTCAAAAATTTTCGCATGAGTAATGACAGCGATTCAAAGCAGTCATTGCCCACAAAAGCATGGTTGAGTGGGGTGTCGTATTCATCAATCAGAATATAGGCTTTTTTGCCATACGCCTTATAAAGCAAGCTGGAAAGTGCCTTCAAAGCACTGGCCATGTCAGCTTCAGATAAAGCGTCACGAAGATAATGAGTAAATAAAGCTTCTTCTGATTGACTCCAAGTCTTTTCAGTGTGATTGAGCAAATTTTCATGAGTACGAAACATTTCTTTAATAAGCCCCTCAAATAGTGACAAAGCGAGCTCAAAGCTCGAAGCCTTAAAATCCTTAAAACTCAAGAAAATGACCGGAGATTGCCCCTGATGCTTTTCAATATAATTCCCTGAAATCTTCGAAATGGCCAAGCCATCAAACATCCCCTGAGTCGCAACCCCATTGACCTCTGGGGCCAAGAAGTGATGCAGCATCGACATATTGAGTGACTTGCCCCAACGTCTTGGGCGGGTGATCACAACCGCCTTGCTGGGGTCTGTCAACACAGCAGAAATAAAGAGGGCCGTTTTATCTACAAATAAATAGTCGCCCTGTACCAATTCAGCAAAATTACCTCCGCCAATCTGTAAAGCCTTCGCCATCTATTTCCCTTTTTGTCCTTCAAAGAAGGGGCGATTTTAGCATAGGTAAGTTCAGATCGCCCAGAGGATGCCTTAAAGTATTATCCAAGATTATATTTTTATTAAAAAAATATATTAAAAATTATTGAAT
>CAYGFJ010000249.1:0-2726 GCA_964349115.1 uncultured Francisellaceae bacterium | reverse complement strand
TCAATGTCCTCATCAGGAAAATCGAGAGTCGCCTCAATGAAAGTCCGCAAGTGAATCAAATGACTGACCAAGGCGTGGATTTTTTCTGAAAATTCCCCCTGCAAAGAGCGCAGAGCTGCCTGAGCGGCTTGACGTGTTCCCGCTGCAATCAAGTCGGCAATGGCTTCGGCTTGTACCAAGTCGATTTTGTCATTGAAGAAAGCACGTTCCGAAAACTCCCCGGGTCGTGCCAAGCGAGCTCCTGCTGTGAGACTGGCTTCCAGCAATTGATCAATGACAATGGGGCTGCCATGACATTGCAGCTCAACAACATCTTCCCCCGTAAAAGAATGAGGGTCCTTAAAAAAGAGGGCAATTCCTTCGTCAATCAGCCCACCTTTCCCATCTCTAAACTTCACCAAATGCGCATGTCGAACTTTCAAAGTTTCACCACAAAGACCCTCTGCAATCGCCAGCGCTCGCGGACCTGAAAGCCGAATCACCGCAACGCCTGCACGACCCTTTGGCGTCGCCTCTGCAACAATGGTGTCAGTACTCATGTGTACAGCAATCTAGATGCTGACAGACCGCTTTTTTAACAACAGCAAAAAATTTTGGCTTTAGAACAGCCACTTTTTTGATTACAGAGTCTTCATGTAGAGTAAAGATTTTGTCATAGCGAAGCCATGAGGTCTTAGGCAACCCCCCTTCTTTGAGGTAACGACTATTCAATTCAATTGCTAATGAATGATACTGACTAGTCAAAGGGAGAGACAAGAAGTCCCCAAATCGATCAAAATTATTGAGCACTAAAACAGGCCTTTTTTTAAGGGTGCTTAAGTCACTAAAGGGAAAAGGAATTAGAACAATATCACCAGGATTATAAATCATTCCAAATATCATCCTCTGCATTATTCCAAATTCTTTTCATGGTAGGCAGTTGTGCCTGTATCAAAATATCATCTTGATGCTGATAGCTGAGGAAATTTACAAAATCTAAGATTTCTTTTGCCAATGACTCTGGCATTGGAGAAACCTTTTGATAAATTTGTTGAGCGAAATCATGCATATTTTTCTCCATCACATTCATTTCGAGAGTGTAGCATAATGCCCTGCTTTTATTCAATTGTTGTTTTTCAAATACAGGAGTTCCTAATGTGTCACGAGCAGGCTTGCTTTATGGAGTGGGCTTCACTATCCTTTGGTTTCTTTCAAACCAAATTGAATTCGCCCTATGAAAAAATACTACATCGGCCTCATGTCCGGCACCAGTTGCGATGGAATCGATGGAGTGATCGCTGATTTTGAATCCTCAGTGCCGAAGACCCTAGCACGGCTGCACCATCCCTTTCCTCCCCATGTCAAAGCAGCCCTGAAGCAGATCATCACTGAGCAGGCGACCTCTCTTATGCTGTGGGGAAAAACCCATACGACATTGGGGGAATGCTATGCCGCTTTGGCCAATACTTTGTTAAAAAATGCGGGCCTCTCAGCTCAAGATATTCAGGCGATTGGCAATCATGGACAAACCCTGTGTCATCACCCCAATGGCGATCATCCTTTTACCCTGCAAATAGGCAACCATGCAGTGGTCGCAGCACAAACGGGCATCCCAGTGATTGGCGATTTTCGAAGCATGGACATGGCTTATGGCGGACAAGGCGCACCTCTAGCTCCCGTTTTTCACCAGGCTTTTTTGGCGACCCCAGGGGAAACCACAGCGATTGTAAACATTGGAGGGATTGCGAATGTGACCGTCCTTCATGGCACACAATTGCTAGCCGCTTTTGATACAGGGCCTGGCAATACCATGATAGACAGCTGGATGCAGACCTATCACAGCCAAGAATATGACCAGGATGGTGCATTGGCGCGTACAGGCAAAGTGCTGCCCAAGCTCTTGGCAACGTGGCTCAGAGACCCCTACTTTGCAAAGCCATTTCCAAAAAGCACCGGGCGGGAGTATTTTAGTGCACTGGGCACATCCCCCTCACCCGCGCTGCGCCCGACCTCTCCCACCGGCGAAGAGGTGAATTTTCTCACAACTGCAACTGAACTCACGGCTCAGTCGATCTCAGACGCCTTACGCTCCTTCAAACCAAAACAAATCCTGATCTGCGGCGGCGGTGCTTTCAACACTTATCTCATGGAACGCCTACAAAGCTTAAACTCCAAAGCCCATGTGGGCAGCGTTGCCGAAAAAGGCTTTGACCCCCAAGACATCGAAGCCCTGGCTTTTGCCTATCTGGCCAAACTCCGTTTTGAAAACACCCCTCTTGATCTACGCAAAATCACAGGTTCGCGCGTCCCTGCAAGTTTACTTGGCGTTATCGTCCTTCAAGGAAATTAGATGCCTAAGATTATTCTTCATTGCAGCCCTTCATTATTTTTGTTAGCCTCATTTCACTGTGATTTTGTGTGAGTCATGATTGAAACCCATTTTTAAGATCTCTTTTCTTTGCCTTGCTTACCAATTTTCTTATCTTTATGCCAATCCCACGGGAAGTGAAGTGGTTTCTGGGGGCATTGACATTCAAGGTCAAGGGTCAGGGCAGATGGTCATCCATCAAAGCACCAACAAGGCCATCATCAATTGGCAGACTTTTAATATTGGAGAAAACGAGTCCGTCCAATTTGTGACGCCCGGGTCCAATGCGGCGACTTTGAACCGGATCACCGGCGGCAATGCATCTCAAATTTTAGGCAAATTGAGTTCGAACGGCCAGCTGTGGCTGATTAATCCGAAT
>CAYGFJ010000248.1:0-2733 GCA_964349115.1 uncultured Francisellaceae bacterium | reverse complement strand
GATTCATGGATTAAAGTTTTTCTATGAAGTGGTGTTGAATAAAAAAATGGTAGCGATTAGTTTGCCAAGACAGAAAGAGCCTCAAAAGCTCCCTGATATTCTCAGCCCCGATGAAGTAGCACGCATCATTAAAGCCACATTAAACATGAAGCACCGAACTATACTCATTCTTATTTATGGTGCAGGCTTACGGGCGTCTGAAGTCGCCTCGTTGCGTGTGGGTGATATTGATCGTGAACGCTCGATGATCCATATTCGTCAAGGCAAGGGAAATAAAGATCGTTATGTCATGTTATCACCTTGCATGTTGAACGCCTTACGAACGTACTGGAGGCAATGTCGATCCACCCCAAAACCATCTTCACCTACGGCGGTACATGCTCAACCAGAAAATACCTTGATCTTTCTTGGGCGCTCTAATCAGGCATTATCCGCAAGTAGTGTGGGCGCCCTATATCAACACGCAAAGCGCTTAGCAGGCATTAAAAAAGCAGGGGGTGTTCACGCGTTGCGACATGCCTTTGCAACCCATGCATTAGAATCTGGCGCTGATTTATATACCATCAAACAATTATTGGGTCATTCCAGTATTACTTCAACCGTGCGCTATTTGCGTATGACCGATAAAACCCTGCAGATGACTTCCTCCCCCGTAGATCGATTGAATTTATAAGCACGCGATTATCTTGTGTGTGACTCTTCGAGCGACAGAAAAAAATCTGTGGAACTAGCCGATGTCTTCTTGCGCCATGCAGAGGCTTATCGTGAACGGCGGGGTATTTCTGCGCCTCAAAATAAAGCGATCAAAGCGATTTCTCGATGTCGAACAGCGGAGCTGGGCGGCCATGTATCGCGTTGTAATGAATGCGGCCTTGAGGAGGTTTCTTACAACTCCTGTCGCTATCGCCACTGTCCGAAATGTCAAACCACAAAGCAATTGCGGTGGCTTGAGGATCGCAAAGCAGAACTTCTGCCTGTTCAGTATTTCCACGTTGTATTTACGATTCCACATGAATTAAATGGGCTTGCCTCCTATCATGCTGCCGTGATCTACAACCTGTTATTCAAAGCTGCCTGGGCCACCATCCACATCTTAGGTCAAGATAAAAAAAGATTGGCAGGAGAGATGGGGATGCTTGCGTTCTTGCACACCTGGGGTCAAAATTTAAGTCAGCATATTCACTTGCACTGTATTATTCCTGGCGGTGCTTTGCGTAAGATCAACGGCACGCCAGAATGGCGAGCTTGTCGATCCGGCTTTCTGTTTCCTGTCAAAGTCATGTCGAAACACTTTGGAAAAGTTTTTTTAACCTTATTGCAAAAAGCCTATGCAGCAGGTGAATTCACGTTCAAAGGCGCTATTGCTGAACTTGCTCAGCCCCGAGTATTTACTCAATTCATCAAAATGCTTGCCACAAAAACGTGGAATGTTTATGCCAAAGAACCTTTTAATGGAGCTAAGGGAGGCTTAGAATATTTATCTCGCTACGTCTCGAAAACAGCGATCAGCAATGAGCGCATCTTATCTTGTGATGATCAGTACGTCACGTTTACATGGAAAGATTATGCAGATGGCAGTCAGCAGAAAGTGATGAAGCTTGAAAGTCACGAATTTATCCGACGCTATTTATCCCACATCTTGCCAGATGGCTTTATGCGCGTTCGCTCATTTGGATTTCTTGCGAATGCCTGCAAAGCCAAGCACATCAATCTTATCCGAAAGCTTGTTAACCCAGAAAAACATGAGCCGTATGAAAAAGTATCCGGCAAAAACAAAGAGCCTGCCACTGAACTCATCAAGCGCATCACCGGAATAGATATCACGCTTTGCAAACATTGCAAGACAGGACATTTAGAAATGTCGCAACAAATATTAAGTGCCAAGCAACGTGTATGGTATTGGGACACCTCATAATGAACGATCACAGTATGATTTTATTACGCCATAAGAAACTTTTTTTATCATCTGAAATATGCAGAAGGGTGTTGTTCGTGCTTGATTTCAACATGAACATCAAAAGGAAAAAAAATCGCTTGTGGATAGAGCTCGCGGTCTCAAAAAAGTTGCAAAATACCCGATTAATCAGCGTAGATTCTCTCAGAAAAATTGAAACATGCAGTACCACCTCTCAAACCAAACACAAACTTCAAAAGCAAACCCCATAGGTCCGCACAAGATCTGACTGCGGTTTAGTTCAATGGATCTTTTTTGCAATGCGAATGAGCTTATGCGCCAGCTTGCAAGAAAGAGGTGTTTCGCACTGCAAAAAAGATGCTATTCATTATCTTTATTGTTTTAGATCAGGCATCCTTATTCTTGATGCACTCTCATTAACCACTGTAGGCTCATACTTTGAAGAAGGTGTTAAGGACATTGCAATCGATGAACCTTTTCTTTACATGGCTGTCTATACAGGCTATCCAAGCCCTAGTGGTACTGTAATAATTCTGGATATCAGTGACAAAACCATGCCAACTCTTATCTGGACCCATCCTCCAACTCCCCCATTTCCATTTACGATATTTCCTTATTCAATAGCGGCAGAAGGCGATACACTTATCTTAGGCGATCAATATCACGGTGTTCGTTATTATGACGTAAGGGACAAAAGTAATCCCATCTTCTTATCAACTGAAATATATTCACTAGGCGGTTTGGGATGGTCAATTGTTTTCGGCATAGAAGTCAGAAATAATAACGTTTTTTTTGCTTCATTTGATGCTGGATTAGGT
>CAYGFJ010000247.1:0-2733 GCA_964349115.1 uncultured Francisellaceae bacterium | reverse complement strand
ATTTTACGCATGGTAGAAATGCCTTTTTTCTGGTTTGGGCCCTCTCATGACGCCCTCATTTGCGAGATTTCGGGCGAAGCGGACTTTCAAGTGGATTTTCAAAAAGGCCAGGGGATGATTGTACTGGTGCCCCATCTGGGCGCTTGGGAAGTTGTTAATTTTTATATGGGACAACGTTATCCCTCCGTATCGCTCTACAAACCCATTAAAAAAGCCCATCAGGAAGAATTGGTCCGCCTGGGGCGAGAACGGTATGGGACCGAGATGTTTCCCACGACCATCTCAGGGGTCAAAAGCCTATTTGCTTCTTTAAAACGTGGGAAATGCGCAGGCATTTTGCCTGACCATGACCCCGGCGACAATGGTGGAATCATGGTGCCATTTTTCGGCATCTCCGCCAACACCACAACCTTGATTGCCAAATTGGGCGAAAAAAGCGGAGCCCCCATTTACTTCATGGTGGCTGAGCGCCTACCCAAAGGCTCTGGTTTTCATCTTCATTTTGTCAAAGCGAACGAAACCCTTAAAAGCAAAAATCTAGAAGAGGCTGCTACTGCCATGAATCAAGGCGTTTCTGACTTGATCACCCAATTTCCTGAGCAATATGAATGGTCATACAAACGTTTCAGGCGCACCCAGTGGAATGGGCAGTATTTTTATTAATGAAGGATGTGTTCTTTTTGGAGAAGGCGACGAGCAGCAGCACCTGGGTAACGACCACCCATATAGTCGCCAAATAGGATTGCGTTATTAAAGGCGGTTTGAGCGCCAGGATCTTGCCCGATCACACGAACAGTCTTCAAAAGAGCATTCCTTGCAAATTGCGCACCAGCATCACGCACAGGCGCCGCAAGAAGGCTGCCGTTGAGAGCAGTAAAGAGGACTGCAAGACAATAAGCATGTAGGGGATTGTCTCTCATTAAGCTATGCGCTGGGTGGTCGTCTGAAAGCCCAGCACTGAGTGTTTTCTGATAATCGCGGACTAAGCTTTCGAGAGGAGCAGCAGGAGCAGGAACAGCAGCGGGGGCAGCAACAGAAGCAACAGCAGCAGCAGGAGCAGCAACAGCAGGAGCAGCCAAAGCTTGTGCCACGACATTCGCAAGATAATTGACAGCTTGTTGGCCTTGCGCATTGTTCTTATTTGCTACAACGTAATGCATGAAATTGATATGCGAGTTCGCACATATCCCCCACAATCGCAGGGCCCAGGCCTGCTTTTTATCTAAATCTGATTGGCCAGATTGGAGTGCGTCAACACCGTGAAAACTTTCCTCTGTGAGTCCAAGAAATTTATAGTCAAACATTTTTTCAAATGATTCTGTAAAGTATTTCTGGAGCTTGGCTTTGCAATCATCAAACAAGGCCATTACGGCCGCTGCATAGTTTTTTTCTTTTATTTTTATTTGATAGAGTTGTATTGCATCCTTACTGAACCCCATGGCCTTAAGGACCTCCTCTGAGAGAGTATCACTGATAGAGCTTACTGCAGCGGCCATTTTATTCTCCTTGTAAATGAATGAAGTTGAAAAAATCGGTTGGAATTATAATTATTTATTTTATTTGTGTCAAACACTTTTTAAAAGCGCTGACTTAAGTCGTTAATTTACCATGACAATGTTTGTATTTATCCCCAGATCCACAGGGGCAAACATCATTGCGACCGACTTTGACAGCAGGCATTTCTTTTTCAGGCTCACCCAAGCCATTTAAGCTTTGGTGTTGATATTGAACCTGAGCAGGCGCTTGCATGCCTAAAATACTAGGTGTGATGGCAGCAGCTTCTGGTGCTTTGATCACAACTTTGGCCAGCATGGCAACAACATCATATTTGAACTGATCCAGCATGCTTGAAAACAAATTGAAGGCTTCACGCTTGTATTCTTGCTTGGGGTCTTTTTGAGCGTAGCCGCGCAGGGAAATACTTTGTTTTAAATGCTCCAAACGGGACAAATGCTCACGCCAGTGGGTGTCGATGGCATTCAGGACCACCAGTTTTTCATAATGCGCCAAGGCAGCCGCTTCAGATTGCTGTGTTTTTGCTTGATAAGCAGCAATCAATGCAGCTGAGACGGCTTTCACTATGTCTTCATCCGTCAAGGTCTCATCAGCTTTGATCAGGGCGGCCACATCAATATTCAAGGCAAATTCAGTGGCCAGCAATTCTGTTAAACCGGGTACATCCCATTGCTCAGCCATCGAACCTTCTGGAATAAACCGATGCACGACTTCGGCCATGACATCATATTGCAGATTGCCCACAATCGCAGACACTGAGGCTTCTTCCAGCAATTCTGCCCGCTGGGTGTAAATCACTTTGCGCTGATTATTGACCACATTGTCATATTCAAGCAATTGCTTGCGGATATCAAAGTTGTGGTTTTCGACTTTCTTCTGTGCGTTGGCAATCGCTTTGGTGACCAAACTGCTTTGCAGCGCTTCGCCTTGACCCATGCCGAGGCGGCGCATCATGCCCGCCAGGCGGTCGCCTGAAAAAATGCGAATCAGATGATCTTCGAGCGACAAATAAAAACGACTGGAGCCGGGGTCTCCCTGACGGCCGGAACGACCACGCAATTGATTGTCAATCCGACGGGATTCATGGCGTTCTGAGCCAATAATGCGAAGTCCCCCCGCCGCGACCACGGCATCGTGACGTTGTTGCCACTCTGAGGCAATGCTGCCTGCGGCATCAATATGGCCGCCTAAAATAATGTCAGTGCCTCGGCCTGCCAT
>CAYGFJ010000246.1:0-2740 GCA_964349115.1 uncultured Francisellaceae bacterium | reverse complement strand
CTGTTCCGGCTAAAGCACCCAGGGGCAGAATAGCGCCTGTTAAAGCAGTGGGGAAAGTAATGCCATTGCCGCACATGTAAATCAACATGGGGATCACAATCATGGGGATGCTGAGCGGCAAAGACAGCCCAAGCAAGAGCAGGCTCAGGCTTCCCATGAAAAGGCAGAGTCCGCCTAATAAGAGAACAGTTTCCAGGCGATGCGTTTTACCCAGTGTTTTCGCGATCATCGAGCCGATAAAAAAACCTGAGCCGGGAATGACGGCAACCCAGGCGTAGGCAATGGGGGAGAGTTTGAGAAGATGAACGAACAGCAATGGAGCGTTGATGGCGTAAGCTGTTCCCCCTGACAGGGCCAAAATTCGACAAAAACCGTAGGACAAAAAGCTCTTTGTCTTCATGACGGTGGCGTAATTGTGAAGCACTTGTTTGGGTGTGAGCCAGCCTTTTTGCACATTGGCATTGGTTTCTTGTAAAACAATAAGGGAGAGCCCCAGCATAATGAGGCCATATAAAAGCAGAAATACAAAATCAGCCCGCCAGCCGAATCCTTTTTGTAAATAGCTTCCCACAATCGGCGCTGCCAAAGGGGTCACAATCACTGCTGCACTCAAGGAACTCATCGAAGCATGCAACTTTTTGCCATCATGAAGATCCCGGAGCAGCGCACTTGAAATCACAGCCACACTCCCCAACCCCAGGCCCTGAATCAAAGAACCCAGGTTCATCATGCCAAACGTCCCCGCAAAAATGCTCACGATTGACCCGACGGCAAACAAAAGCAGGCCGCCAACAGCAACAGGTTTGCGACCATAATGATCTGACAATGGCCCATAGATTAGCTGAGAGCCCCCATAGGCCATCAAATAAATCCCCACCACGTATTGGATCTCGCCGGTGCTGACTCCAAACGCCTCGCTCATATTGACGAGAGAGGGCAGATAAATCCCAGCGGGTAATTGGCCCACGGTCATGAGGCCAATGGCGAGCAGCAGGTACATCAGGGGATTTTTTTTCATTTTAGCAACCCAATCGCATACCAGACATCAATGCTTTGGGTGAACTGATCCAAAAGGAGAGAGAAATCAGTGAATCCCTTGAAGGGGAGTTGATCCATGAAGTGTTCTGCATCGTATTGGGGTGAGTGAATAATACATAAACTCAAAGGGTGTGACAAGGTTGGTAAGGGTATTTTGGTATTGACAGAGGGGACTACTATACGTGATGATGGTGTGTAAATGGCCATAACAAGCATATCCGTTAAGTTTAGAATTCAGAGATGCCGAGGGCAATATTGAAAAAAAGGCTGGGCCAAAATGGCTATCATTCTTTTTACTGCCTTCTCGAGTGCCCCTGCTGCAAACTCTGCCTTTGCTCTTCAGCAATACGATTGATTTCAGAATACAGTTTTTTCAAGACAGCTACATTGACTGGATTGTTGGCAAGCTTGTCTTTTATGGTCGCACGATTTAGTTCATTTGAACTGTGACGAGGCGCCAATGTCATCACTTTATCCCACAACTCTGAATGTTGGCTCACAAGGTCAACTGCGAACGTTTTCTGCTTGTGGGTCGACGCCTCCAGGATCAGACGTTTTTCTTTTCGGAGTGCTGCGTCAGGGGAGGATAGCAGGGCGCGATAATCTCTTGAACATTGTTGCATGTTCTCTGTTGTCGTCAGATAATCCATCAACTGGGTTTTGAGGGGTTCGGATAGAATCAGCTGATCGCCTTTGATCTCAAAGGCTTGCTGGGTTTTGGGCTCTTCCCTGGCTTTGACAAGATCCTTGCCTCGCTTCTCCTCAAGGTGCGCTTTGACATAGGGCTGTAAGGTCACAAAATCAATGCCATTTAACTCCATCGCCAATTCATACTTGGAGGCATTGTTGACAATCTGGTAAGCAAGGCGATTGCGCTCTGTGCTGAGCTCTTTCAAATCTTCTTTCTTCATACTCGACCAATTCCGGCCTATCTCACGATAGAGATCGGCAAATTGCGCAACCAGAACAGCATCTTCTCTGCGGCCCTGAGTTGCATTTTCTTTTTCTGATTCCCTCACCCGCGTTTCATAGGCCTCATAGTTGCTGAGGAAGAGCCATTTGTCTTTTACGGTTTCTTTGATCTGATGCAAGCCCTCAATCCATTGACCCACCAGCTTTTCAGGATCAAAGCCTCGGCGGATCGCATACTGGAGGGGAAAGTCGATGACGGCATCTTTGATGGAGAAGCGACTCAGGTTCTTTTGGAGGGTCTCAAAATTGCGATGGGTTTCACGGTCTGCAAACAAGGAGACATTGTGACGGTGACGTGAGAGGGCAACATAAATCAAATTGCGGTTCCAGTAACTGCCCCCTGCATACACAAATGCATTGTCCACCGTGACCCCCTGGGTTTTATAAATCGTGGCCGCATAGCCGTAATTGAACTGCTTGTATTCATTGGTGTCAAAGACAACTTTGCGCTCTTTATTCCCCTTGGTGATCACAGCACTCACAACAGCGCCTTGGATGTCTGTAATCGTCGCAAAGTGGCCATTTTTCACCTTCAACTTCGCGGAGTTTTCAGTAAACAAAATGCGGTCGCCCTGGGTTAAAATCAGCTTGCCAGATTGAGTCTCATATTCACGGCCTGTATTGGACAAGTATCCCTGCTCCATTAAGGCCATACGCGCTTTGAGGTTCAAGCGTTGTCAACCCAAAGTAGAAATGTCACACTTTTACCAAAGTAGAAATGTCACACATG
>CAYGFJ010000245.1:0-2745 GCA_964349115.1 uncultured Francisellaceae bacterium | reverse complement strand
ATCATAGGGTGAACAATGAAAAGGATCTTTGCTTAAAAAAGCCTTGACCTGATCAAAGTGACCTTCGTGTCTCATGTACATTGTTTCTCCTCTCGCTCTTGGTTCATGCGCTTCTGCACCTCTTCACGATGAATACTGATATGGGCTGGCGCTTCCACACCGATACGTACCTGATTGCCTCTCACCTCAAGAATCTTCAACGTGACTTGATTGTCAATGATCACTGATTCATTGGGCTTGCGCGTCAATATCAACATGAACTTTTCCCCTACTGTAACTGTGAGAGGGCGTCCATGATCCCACTTCGAATGCCTGACTGTATCAAAATTTTTGTTTTGAAAACAGTAAGATACAATGAGCGCAAGGAGCCACCAAAATGCTAATTGTCATTTCACCTGCAAAGAAACAGCGCTTTGATACCGCAGTGGTTGCTGAGGTTGAAGTGACGACCCCTCAGTTTTCTTCACAAGCCGAAATGCTGGTTGCACTCTTGAAGAATAAGACAGTGCCTGATTTGCAAAAGCTCATGGCTTTAAGCCCAACCCTTGCAAAGCTAAACGTGGAACGGTTTCAGTCCTTTGACACAGCAGTCGCCTGCCCTGCCCTTTTTGCCTTTCAAGGGGACGTCTATCAGGGATTGGCTGCCGCATCTTTGCCAAAAACAGCGTTGATCTACGCAGAAAACCACTTGGCGATTTTGTCTGGATTGTATGGACTGCTCTCGCCGTTTGATTTGATCAAACCCCATCGATTGGAAATGGGATTGGCACTGGCAACACAGCAAGGGAAGAATCTATATCACTTTTGGGGAGAGTCAATCACGCATGCACTGAATCACCATTTGGCCACCCATCAAAATCCTGTTCTCATTAATTTGGCATCGCAGGAATATTTTAGAGCAATTCGCACAAATATATTGAAGCATCCCGTCATCGATATTGAGTTTAGAGAATACAAGAACGGTCAGTATAAGGTCGTCTCACTTTTTGCCAAACGCGCACGTGGCAAAATGGCTCGATATATCCTGGAAAATGAACTCGCCACCCCCGATGCGATGAAATCTTTTACAGTGGATGGCTATCGCTTTTCTGCTGAACATTCGACAGAATGTCGATATGTTTTCATAAGACACTACCCTCAACTCACAAAGGATTAAGATAATGGCTTACGCATTTCATACAGACTCAGATCTTGAAGACACATTGGACTCGGAGGACTCAGACGCTGAAGTTGGTGAAGATATTGGAGGGATTAAAGACCCTGAAAAAGTGCATGCACGCCAACTGGATCTTGGAGTTTATGACAAAAGAATAGAGCACTTATGGATGCATGCTTCAGCTGCTGAAGATGGTCTAGACACCCCACACCCTCATGGATATGAATCAACGGACTACGCTCTTTATATAACAGAAAATAAGGAAAAGTATGATCATCGCATTGAGGCGATTAAAGAAAAATTAACGACCTTTGCAAAAATTTACATCCCATACCGAGACGAAGGAAGAGGCAAGGCTGCATTTTACGATCATTATACCGTTCAACGTGCAACAGGAATGGAAACCGTTGTAGTGGCTCACTTAGGGCAAGATATTGAATCTTTTATGGATTTTGTTAAGGGAAGCCCCCTTGGCTTACCCCTCGGCCGAAAAATGAAAATCGTCGATAAGAAAATGTTTCCTGAAGTGATTGATACACTGCAATTTTGGTGGTGGGGAGCAGGTCTGCTTTTTATTCCGGGATGCGCTGTTGATGCGGCAGCTAAAAGGCCTGAGGCCTATGAATTGAGAGATAATCTGACAACACTTCTTATTGCTCAATCTCAAAGAAAAGGACTACCCATTCTGGCTGTGTGTGGAGGCGCATACAAACTCTATCAACATTATGGCATGCAAGAAAACAAACTAGTCTATGGTCACCTGAGGGACGTAAGAGGTCACGCTGCAAGAAAGATGCCAAGTGTCAGCGAGGAGACTGGTCTTGTTAGGGATAATGTTCAAGTCCATGATATCGATATCGTCCCTGGAACCATTTTGTCTGGAATAGTAGGGGTACGGCGTCTCATGGTCAACAGCGTGCACAGTAAAGCCCCTGATGAAACAAGCTGCCCGCCCACATTAGAGGTATCAGCACGATCCACCGGAGCATGTCATGGTTATCTTCCCGAAGTGGGAACTATTGAAGCCTTTGAAGCCAAGTATGGCGCCCCTGTTGTTGGCACGGTATTCCACCCCGAGGCTTATGCAGCATTAAGTAGAAAGAGATCTTCAGCTACTTTTGCCCCACAAGACGTCGCAGCAAAACACTGTACGATTCTGAAAGACATGGCTGCAGTGGGTGAGGTCGCACGTAAAAGACGACGGGTTATGGCAGAGCTAGTGGAGGATCGATAAATGCCAATTATTTTGAATAATAACATCCCACGGAGCCAGCGTAAGATGATTCAACTTGCCTTCGCTAAAGCAGAAGAATTACGAGATGGACTGGATAGTATTCCAAGTAAATCTGGGGGTTGGTTTCGTAGCAAAACATTACAAAAGTCATTTGCGTCTTTCTTTGGTGAACACTCTCTAAAAAGCCTCGCAAATTTTCGAAATAAGATTGCTGATATTGATTTTGAATATGACACAATTATAGTGAGAATACTGAATCGAAGAGATTCACTGGATCCTCAATATAATGGGTTTGATTTGACAAATGTCCATGCAGACTCTAGCACTAGTGAAACAGATAAAAAAGTACATACAA
>CAYGFJ010000244.1:0-2754 GCA_964349115.1 uncultured Francisellaceae bacterium | reverse complement strand
GGGGCAATTGGTCGCATTTTTTGGAACCATGTTTACGAGTGTGGCCCTGCCTTATCAGATTTATCATGAAACCCACTCTACACTGATGATTGGCTTGTTGAGTTTGTGTCAGCTGATTCCTCTTTTGTTTACTGCTCTGCTCGGCGGTGCTTTGGCAGACCGACATCATCGCCAGACTTTGTTGCTACGTTCTGGCAGTTTAATGATTGTGGGCGTGTTGATTTTGGCCATCAATGCCCTCTTCCCTCATCCCAGCATTGTTGTGATGTTTATGGCGTCGGCCAGCATTTCGGCGCTCTATGGCATTTATCGCCCAGCGGGAGTGGGCATCATTCAGCAAATTGTGCCGAAGGAAGACTTCGCCCAGGCCAGTTCGATTTCCAGTTTAAATTTTAGTATTGGCATGATTGTTGGGCCTGCAATTGGGGGCTTGATCATCGCGCATTTTGGGGTCGCAGCCAATTTTTTCGTTGATGCAGCCACTTTTATATTTGCGCTGTGTTTGGTATTGAAAATGAAAAAACTGCCTTTGCACTTTGATAAAAAGCCACAGGAAAGCATTTTGACCTCCTTGACAGAAGGTTTGAAATACGCAAAATCGAAACAAGAATTGTTGGGCACCTATTATGTTGACTTCATTGCCATGGTGTTTGGCATGCCCCAGGCTTTGTTTCCCGCGATTGCCATGGCGTATGGGGGTGCAAAAACATTGGGATTGTTATATGCGGCGCCTGCTGTGGGTGCGCTCGTGATTTCTTGCTTTTCACAATATTGTGGCCGCATCCGCCGTCAAGGCCTTGGCATTGCCTTCGCCGCCAGCATTTGGGGAGTTGCCATTATCTTTTTTGGACTTTCCAAACACTTGCCGTTGATGCTGACCTTTCTCGCCATAGCAGGCGGTGCCGATGCTGTGAGTGGCGTATTCCGTTCGATGATGTGGAATGACCTGGTGCCTAAAGCTTTTCGCGGTCGCCTGGCTGGCATTGAGATGATCAGCTATTTAAGCGGCCCCAAATTGGGCGACACTGAAGCCGGCTTGGTTGCCGCAGCCTTTGGCGTCAGTGCATCCATCATTTCTGGCGGGGTGTTGTGCATCGTGGGCGTTGCAGTCTGCTGCTATTGTTTGCCGCGGTATTATCAATACAAAAAAGTATGACCAATTACTTCAAAACCAAAGCATACAGAACGCCTGCATGAGAGACTGAGTCTACAATTTCAAGCTCTTTTTCTAAGATGAGATCACATTCGACATAGCTCAACTGTTTTTTCAATTTTCCAAGATAATGCAGGCGAGCCACAATTTCTTGACCCAGGTAACAGCCTTTCTCAAAGCTGACGGCGCCGCGTTCGATCAAGCCCAGTTCTTGGGGTAAGAATTTTCCAAGGGTCTCAGGATGCAATCGGGCGTGATGGGCTTTGAGTTCGACAATGCGCTCTTCAAGGGAGGGGTCAGGCTTGCCATCAGGCTCAAGCATCAGCGTCACTTTTGAAAATCGAGCATAGTACTGCAAATGGGCAAGCGCCTGATGGGCTACATCATCAGGAGTGAACAAGCAAATGTGGTCGCCCTCTTGTTGAAGCTGATACAACGCTTGCACCCGACCTTTTATGTCACAATGCGCGCCCCACATTGGGTGAATTTCTGAGATTTTGCTGAGGTCACAGGTCAACTGGCCTTGTAAAAATTTTATGGCCTCCGGCCCTGTCACGCGAATCATCATCAGGGCAGCGCGTTCAGAGCTTGGTTTAAAGCAAAGACATTCACACGGTCTTCACCCAGAAGACCAAATTGCCGTCCTTGTGTTTTTTGTCCAATCACCGCGAGCACTGCTTTCAGTGGAAGATGACGGGCAGCGGCCACACGAGGGGCTTGGTAGAGGGCTGCTTCTGGTGAAATATCCGGGTCCAAACCACTTGCAGACGCCGTCAACAAATCAAGGGGAATTGGACCCTTTTCAGTGGGATTGGCGCCTTCCAAATTTTGAACCCGAGCTTTCACTTCTGCCACCCATATTGGATTCAAGAGTCCAAAATTGGAGGCCCCCGATGCCAGAGGATTATTGGCTGGGACGGTGGCCGACGGCCGCCCCCAAAAATCGGCCTTGCTCATATCATTCTGCCCAATCAAGCGCGAGCCGATTACCTCATGCTGAGCATTGTAAACCAAACTGCCCTCCACCCGCCGATGGAAAAAAGTATGCCCCGCTCCCAGCATCAACAAGGGATACACCACCCCCGTCATCACGGTCAGCATTAACATCATGACCCATGCGCGCAATAATTCTGTAGACCATTTCATTTTCACTCTCCTACTTGATGCCCAGAACGCTTAAGCCCATATCAATCAATTTAATCCCAACGAAGGGGATGATCAGGCCGGACAGGCCGTAGATTAAGGCGTTGCTTTTTAACAATTGGACGGCGGAGACGTGACGATAGCGGACGCCTCGCAGGGCCAGAGGGATTAAGAAAACGATGATCAGAGCGTTGAAGATGACGGCGGAGAGAATCGCGCTTGAGGGCGAGGTCAAATGCATAATGTTAAGACGGTTTAAATCGGGATAGGTGGTGGCAAAAGCAGCGGGGATGATGGCAAAATATTTGGCCAGGTCGTTGGTGATGGAAAAAGTGGTCAGCGCCCCGCGCGTCATCAGCAGCTGCTTCCCGATCTCGACGATCTCGATCAGCTTGGTCGGGTCGGAGTCGAGGTCGATCATGTTTCCCGCTTCCTTGGCCGCTTGCGTGCCGCTGTTC
>CAYGFJ010000243.1:0-2774 GCA_964349115.1 uncultured Francisellaceae bacterium | reverse complement strand
AACCTGACTTTGATGCCCAAGGCATTCACAGCGCAGCGCACAAACTCGATATGCTTCAATTGGATGAACAAGATCGCCGCGCCTATGAACGCTTTCAAGAAAACCTGATGTACGAGGCCAGCATGACCGAAGTGCCGTATGACATCGGAAAACAAGAAGGTTTAGAGCAGGGTTTAGAGCAAGGCTTGGAGCAAGGTCGTCAAGAGGAAAGAATAAAGATTGCCCGTGCCATGAAAGCCTCTGGCCTGCCCAGCTCTCAAATCGAAAACATGACCCACCTCCCCCAAAATCTCATCAAAACACTATAAAATAAAGCCACATCTCCGCCTAAGCTCTCGAAAACAATCCTTGCTATTTTTATTATTTTTCGTTAAACTGCACTTGTTCCTGAATAAAAACCTTCACACATTAGGAGAATAAAAATGGCTGCTGCGTCGGCACAACCCAATTATTATGAAGTTCTTGGTGTTAGACGTGATGCATCATCTGATGATATTAGAAAAGCTTATCTTCTCCATGCACTTGTAATGCATCCTGACAAAGATCAGACAGACGGCTCAACAGAGCGATTTCAGCTTATTGTAGCTGCATATAACACTTTAAAGAATTCCAGCTCCAGAAAGGCCTATGATAGTTTGCCCCGCTCCTCTCCAGACCTAGCTGATCGCTCAACAACAGGCAATGTTACAGCATTTAGCTCTGTTTCTGACAAGGCCTATGCCCTGCTTACGTGCTATAAGGGTTTCTTAGAGGCCAAGATCCCTAAACACACAACTCCATCTGTCGAATTGCCTGCGCAACTCAATAAGATAGTCAATGAAGTTGTTGCTGCTTATGGGGCATTAATAGCAGTCTGTCACGTATTCTTTCAGGACTCACTGAGCCAGACTGCCACTACAATTGAGGAATTTAATCAAAAGCTGATAAGCGATACTGCTAGCTTCAATGCCACGCTCGAGAGATTTCGGTCTACTGAAGATGCAATAGTTCAAGCTAATGCTCAACGCGTAGCGGAGGCGACTGCACGAGAAAGAGAGGCCACTGAAGCGCGACGAGCTGCAGCAGCAAAAGAAGCGGCATTAGAAAAAGAGAGAGAATTAAATGAATATAATCAGATGAGTGCCCAGGACTGGCTCCGGAGCACCAAAGAATGGATGCTTCCTCAAATGGAGAAAAATGCTGCCGCCCTAGGCAAAAGGGACGAAGTGATCCGTTTACAGGAGGAGCATGCGAGACTATTCAAGCGCTATGTCACAGACAAAAATTCCATGACAAATGCTGATCTCATGGAATTCAATGCATGCAAAACCAAAATGGACAAATTGTATTTTGCCCTTCAGGTTGAAGTGCAGGCAACCCCCCCCGTTGCAATACCTGCTCGAGACGTCGCCTTAGTTGATGCGCCTGCTGCTGCCGGCCTTCATCAACCTGCTACAACGCCCCCTCCAGAGTTTTCACCAGCAGCTGAAAATTATGTTAAAAGCTGTTTAAATCAATGGGTCATTACGGATATCACAGACATGACAATCATCTATCTTGCTGCAGATAAAGGTTTGAGTGCTGCTGTTGATTCTGAAACACTCAAAAATTCAGTGCTAACACTGGCCTTACAGTATCATGTAGACTCGAAATCTTTATCCCCTGATATACGCAGTAGGATGGTTCTGGAATTAATGTCAAACCCTCTACCGATAACAGGGACAGCTATAGCATTGGCTGAAAATGCAGCAGTTGATGCTCTTAAAGATGCTAAGAGCCTTCAAACTCGGAGTGGAGCCGGCGGAGGCAGTGGCGATTCTATCCCTGTTGCTGTGACAACCACAACACCAACTCTCGATGCAACGATGCAGGATAAAATTGACACGCTAAAGGACTACAGTATATATCTTAAACTTGGTGATCGGAAGATAATCGAAAATCTCCTCGCTAGTTTACAGAATATCAAAAACAATTCTTACCCTGATGCGGACAAAAAAATACCCTTCAATGAGACACTCTTAAAATGCGAGGAGTGTTTTAAGCGATCACCCTACACACATGTGCGCAGCCTACTCGAAGGGAACGATCAGAGGTATTTCAACTTGAGCTGTACGGATCCTGCACCCCCATTTTTACCCGAAGGCTATACAAGGGCTCATATCCAGATAAGTGAAAGAAGTTCTATGCATGGTCGAGTCTATTATAGTGGTGGTAGTAGTAGTAGTGAAAAGAAGACGGGTTGGGCAGAGTATGCTGATGATCCTGCTGCTAAATTTCGTGTAGCAAGAACTCCTCTTGGTGCTGGTGCTGCTGATGCAGAGCCAACCCACCACCATTAAATAATCAACCACTTCTGGGAGATGAGGCCTTGTGGGCCACCTTGTCCATCCCCAACAAAGAAATCGCCTGGTTGTATCGAGGCATGTTTGAACATTGGGTCACGGGCAAAATCGATCTCAGCAATTATGGCAATCTTTTGAAATCGCTGACCATCGGCGATATGCATGAGTTCGAGCGCCTTTTACGCCTTTATGTTGAAACTTCAATCTAGAATTCAAACGTTGTGACTCTGAAAAAGCCCTGGCCCGCGATGCCAAAAAAGCTTTGGCCCAAATCGGACAAATGCATTACATCGCCGAACAAAAAGCCCAAGGCATCACCCAGATCCTCCTGATCGGCGTCTCTTTCCACGGCAAAAAGATTGCTTTGAAAAGCAAAAAGATCGCTGGATAAAACAACAGGCTTGCACAAAACTCGACACTTCTGTAAGATGCTGCCTTCTATTTCTATGAATG
>CAYGFJ010000242.1:0-2778 GCA_964349115.1 uncultured Francisellaceae bacterium | reverse complement strand
CGCTTTGGGTTCTGCGATATGGAGGTCGCCCAGCATGGCTAAACTGGCTGAGACGCCGCCAGTGGTGGGGTCGGTCAGCACCACTAAATACGGGAGATGGGCTGCTTTGAGTCGAGCTAAGCCAGCGCTGATTTTGGCCATTTGCATAAGAGAGAACAAGGATTCTTGCATTCTCGCACCACCACTGGCTGTAAAGCAGATCAATGGAAGCTTTTCGGCCAGGGCATGGTGAATGGCGCGAATGAAACGTTCGCCAACGACAGAGCCCATGGAGCCGCCCAAAAATTCGAAGTTGAAGACAGTAATGACAACGCGGATGCCTTCGATGGTGCCTTCGGCAGCGACTAAGGCGTCGATTTCACCCGTTTTTTCTTGGGCCGCTTTGAGGCGTTCATCGTAAGGTTTTGTGTCGACAAACTGTAAGGCATCGACGGGAAAAATATCTAAGCCCAGCTCATGAATGACACCAACATCCAAAACTTGGGCGATGCGGTCGCGTACATTGACCCGGAAATGATGGCTGCAACTTCCGCAAACCTGAAGACTCTCGTCCAAATCCTGTTTGTACAACACCGCATTACAGGCAGGACATTTCTGCCAGAGCCCTTCTGGGACACCTTTTTTGTCGCCATCATGCGTATTGGTCCGAATGCCTTCTGATACTTTTTGAAACCACACCACGAATCTCTGCTCCTTTCACTGACTGTGAGCGATTATAAGAACTTTCTCTCCCTCTCGCAAACCAAGAGATTTTTGCTATAATCGCGGTTTTACAAGGAGACCTCCCACGTGGCTTTTAATACACAAACTTATACCTTTGACGATGTCCTGCTCATTCCTTCTTACAATCACTACGAATCCCGCAGAATGGTTGACATCGGCAACACGGACAAAAGCAGAAAACTCACTTTAAAGCTCCCCATTTTTACGGCGAATATGGACACCATCACTGAACACCGCATGGCGAATTTTATTGGCGAGAAAGGCGGGATGGGCGTTTTGCACCGGTTTATGTCCATCGACGACAATGTAAAAGAATTCAAGCTGTGCAAATACATCCCCTTTGTCTCGATTGGCTGCTCAGAGGCAGAATTGAAACGTGTTGAAGCGCTGCGTGATGCGGGGGCCAATTATTTCTGCCTGGACGTCGCCCATGCGCATGCGAAATATGTGGGACAGACCATTAAAAAAGTGCGTCAGCTGATTCCTGAAGCCTGCTTATTGGCGGGGAATGTGGCGACCTATGCAGGGGCAGACTATTTGGCCTCATGTGGGGCCGACATTATTAAAGTGGGCATCGGTGGTGGATCGGTGTGTAGCACACGGATCAAAACCGGCTTTGGGGTCCCCACACTGTACTCCGTACGCGAATGCGCGCGGGTCGACCGTTCGATTATTGCCGACGGTGGCCTTCGCACCCCCGGGGATATTGTAAAGGCGCTGGCCTTTGGTGCTGACTTTGTAATGCTGGGCGGAATGTTTGCGGGCACCCGCCCCACTCCTGGCGAACCGGTCAAAAACGGCGATCATCTTGTGAAATATTATCGCGGAATGGCCAGTCGCGAAGCTCAGGCTGACTTTTTGGGTGACATGCCCGAGTGGAAAACAGCTGAAGGCGTCTCCACTGCAGTGGCTTATTCCGAAAATGAAGAAGCCATTATTGCCGACATCATCGGCGGATTGCGTTCAGGCCTGACCTACGGTGGCGCTGCCACCATCAGCGAATTGCAACGCAAATTGAATTTCAACTTGATCACCCCCGCTGCTCGCACTGAAAGCTTGCCCCACAAAATCTTCGAAGGAGGAAAATAATGTTCAAAAAATTAAGCGTAGGTCTTCTTGCAACCAGTCTTTTGGGGGTAGCCATGGCCGCAGGCAACAATGATCAGAGTATCCGTTTGGCCAACAATCAGGAAACGGTTGACATCACACTGTCCGCCAATGCCACCACAGGCTATCAATGGTTTGTCCAAAACTATGACCACAATCTTTTATCCCTGCAAAATTATCGTTATGCCCCCACAGCCCAAAGCGGCTCCAAATTGATGGGCGCAGGCGGAACGGCCACCTTTACCTTCAACATTGACCCCAGCTTTTATGATGCCCCTCAGGTCACCACCATCCAATTTGTCTATGAACAATCCTGGAGTGTAGGGCAAAACACCTCAACAGCCACAGTGACCCTGTCT
Organism: uncultured Francisellaceae bacterium; assembly: GCA_964349115.1. Lineage (GTDB taxonomy): Bacteria > Pseudomonadota > Gammaproteobacteria > Francisellales > CACEW01 > JAJZUD01. Next base: position 589 of record CAYGFJ010000242.1, on the reverse strand, counting down.
TCGGCTGCGAGCAGCAATGACAACACCGATTGGCAAAAATATCCTTCTATGAATTCAAGCGACACCACCGATGTACCAATGCCCACCACCCCCACTGCCAATGCAGGCACGTCCCAATCCAATTGGATAAGCCTGCCTACTACTACAACAAGGAGCACCTCATGAAAATGAACATCACTGCCATTCTTCTTCTCTCTGGCCTGATCGTCACCAGTGCAGTAGCTGCTGACCCTGACCAAGTGTACAAACAATCCGGTATCTACATCACAGCTGATGGCGGTTACGGACGCCTCTTCACCCCTGACTCCACTCAAAGCACCGGAGGCAATAGCTCCTTTGATCAAAAGGGCTTTGTCGGCAGTGCTGGCATTGGCTACAACTGGGGGCTGGACAGTTCCTCATCCCTTGGCTTAGAAGTGGATTATTTAGATAACGGAAAAAGCACCTACACCAACAACAATGGCAGCAGCTTGGATATGAGTTCCCACGCTTATGCATTCTTAGGCGCCTTTGACACAGCCTGGCAGACTGGCATCAATTTCTTTGCAAAGCTAGGCCCTGCCTATGTTGTCCAAGACAATGATTATAC
>CAYGFJ010000241.1:0-2782 GCA_964349115.1 uncultured Francisellaceae bacterium | reverse complement strand
CCGCCATAAGGCCGTTCATCAATACGTCGATAGGTGTCTGCTGTAAAATCCCTGGGGTTGAGCATGGAAACCTTCAAAATCCCACGCTCACAAGCGCGTCCAATCACGCCAAAATCGGTCAAAGCCCGGAACATTTCCGGGAAAATCGTGATAATGACACACTCAAAGTGTGGGCGCGGCGTCGATATTGTCATATTGCATCAAATTAAAGTTGATAATAATGTTGTGAATCCGGTCAATGTAATCCTGCCCCAAAATCGAGTAGTTTTGCAGACCTGGCACCAATTGAAAGCCCGTCAAAAATTTACCATTCAATCGCATTTGATATCGTAATTGCCTAAACGCAGCATAATTGGAGTTGGTGTTTAGATTGTATAAATAATTGTCGATAGAGTCTTCCACATTGTTAAATTTTTCCACCTCATAGATTGTCCCCTCGGGGCGCGACAAAGGTACCAATCCACAGCCTGCAACATAGCAATACTGCCCAAAAAAATTATCAGCCTGCACCGCAAAACGAGAGGCACCCCAGGCAGACTCGTTGGCCGCCTGAGCCAAGACCAAGGAGGTGGGGACTTCATCAATGCGCAACAACAATTCATGAATACTCGTTTGGCTTTTAATATTAAAATCAGGCACTTGATAAACGTCCGCCGTCGTATATAGCCAAAATTGATCGGCATGAGACAGCGATCCATTGGTCTGGTACATAACAAGCAAAGCCAAAACACGGCTGCGTGTTTCCAAAATTTGTGTATTGCTATAATTGATCTTAGGCATCATAAAGCGGATAAACGCCATTTGCCGCAAAGCCAGGGGCTCTATGGCTACAAAGTTTGGCTTAACTGGCAAAGAAGGGGAGTAGACAAAGCCCAAGAAGGCCATCAAAACTAAAAGAAAGCTGATGGCAATCAGGACGATTTTTTTGTTCATTTCGCTAAAAGTGCTGGGTTGATTTTGATGGAGGCTTTGGCCTGTAATTGGCTTAAAAATTGGGTTTCTTCAATTTGAGACCAGAGGCCATTGATGGCATTGGCTGGAATCACCATCGCAGGTTTTGGATTGGGATAAATTCGGGTCACATCCACCACCATCATGCCGTTTTGGGTGGGCACTACTTCCGCTTGGCCCATTCCCATGCTCAGCACTGCTGACAAAACGGCCGGAGGCAACGCCTTGCTTTGCACCGATACAGACTGCATGGATTGCACCGTCAAGCCATAGCCTGCCGCCATTGAAGCAAGGTTTCCGCCTTGATTGACGGCACTCACCAATGCTTGCACAGACAAAGCAGCGGCCTGTTGTGCTTTTTGCAAATTGATGGCTGAAACAATGGATGCCTTGACTGCCACCAAGGGAAGGGCCTGGGGCGCAACACTGCTCGCCACACGCACCACCATCGCTTCGGTCGGCGAAAGATTGATAACTGAGCTGTTATTGCCTTGATTCAAAACACTGTTGCTCATGACCGCTTGCAAGACTGCTGGGGTGCTTAAAATGCCAGTCGGTTTTGCGGTGTTCAAGACCGGCGTACTCTGAATCGAGAGATGAAAATTGCTGGCTGCTTGCGACAAAGAGCCTGCATTTTCAAAGGTCAAATTGGCCAGTTGATTTAAGGCCGCTTGATAATTGGAGGCTGCCGTTGCCGCATCCACGCCCTGTGTAAAGCTGCTTTGCGACAAGGTGATGTATTGCAACTTCACCTGAGCAGGCGTCATAAAACCAGTTTGATGCGCTGCATAATAGGCTGCGATCTCATCATCAGTGGGCGCTATTTTAGGCATAAATTGATTGAAGCTCACTGTGACCGATGAAATATCGCGTTCCAAATTGGCATACTGAGTTTCTTTTGTCAGCTCAGCAGGCAGTGCAAACTGACTCTGATTCAAACCATCCTGAAATTGATTGATTAAATAGGTGGTGGACAAGTCTGCCTTCAGGCTTTCTGTCGTCTGTCCAATATTTTGCAATGCATTTTGATACAGCTGCATCGAGAACACCCCGCCACTCTGAAAAGCGGGAATCTGGTAGATCATTTGATTGATGCTGGCTGATGACACTGCAAAACCCAAGCCACGAAGCGCCTGAGAAAACAGCATTTTATCGACCAAGGTCTGAATCACTTGAGTTTTGATGGCAGCACTGATCTGTGGGTTTTGAGTGGGATTTTTGGCATTGTTCATGGATTGATACATCAAGGAAAATTGAGAAACAGGAACAGAGTCGCCATTCACTTTGGCCGCATCACTTTGGCCCATGCCACCGCCTAAGTAATTGCCAATGCCCCAAAAAGCAAAAAGCAAAATCAAAACGGGCACAAGAACCCACGTCCACCAACCATGCGCATTGTCACGAATCTTCTGTAGCATACCCACTCCTAAATGTAAGACAAAAAAAAAGCGTATCGCGATGATACGCTTTGAACCCTTTTTAAGAAAGGAAAGCGAGCTTACTGAACGCTGTCTTTCAAGGTTTTACCAGCACGGAATCCTGGTACTTTAGCAGCTGGAATCTTGATTTCAGCGCCTGTACGTGGGTTGCGACCTTTACGTGCATTCCGTTTTTTAACGTGGAATGTTCCAAATCCAACCAATGCAACATCATCGCCTTTCTTGAGTGCTTTGGTCACGCTGGTGACCACAGCATCGAGTGCGCGCGCTGCAGCCGCCTTGGACATTTCTGCTTCTTTAGCAATTGCGTCTACTAATTCTGATTTATTCACTTGAATCCCCTTTGTTAGTTAGGTTTATAAGCCCGATTTCACTCGGTAGGGCCTTTATAC
>CAYGFJ010000240.1:0-2784 GCA_964349115.1 uncultured Francisellaceae bacterium | reverse complement strand
CCTATGGACTATGGCCGTGACTTTGATTTTTCTAGGCCATTTTTTGAACAAATGCATGAGCTACAATTGGCGGTTCCGCGTCTTGGTCTTTACCAAAAGAATGGCGAAAATTCTCACTACACCAATCACACAGCAGACCTTAAAGATTGCTACCTCTGCACCGATACCATTTATGCTGAAAATGTTTATTACTCGAAGTGGATCGTGAAGTGCCGAGACAGTAGCGATTGTTATGCTTTGGAAAATGGAGAACTTTGCTATGGCGTTGAATACACCGAGCCAGCTTACCGCTTACTCTTTAGTTTCTTCGCCAATGGCTGCAGCGATTCTGCCTTCCTTTACTCGTGCCTCAGCTGCCGAGATTGTTTCATGTGCAGCGACTTGGTGCAAAAACAGTATTATGTGCGCAACGAGTTTCTTGGGAAAGAAGCTTACGAAGCGTTCATGAAAACCGTCGACTTAAGCTCGCACACAGAGCTTAAGAAATATCAAAATGAATATGAAGAAATGCTTCGAAAAATCCCGAAATGTGAAAGCATTCAAAATCAATGTGAGGATTGCCGTGGAGACATGCTCGACCGCTCAAAAAATGTTTTTGACTCCTTTGAAACCATTTACTCGCAGGACTGTCGTTACTGCGTGATCAATCAAAATCTTAAGGACTGCATGGATACTTTTGAGTCCGCTTTTGACTGTGAACTTGAGTATGAATGCCACGGCTGCAACAATGGCAAACAAGTTTGTTTCTCACACGTTTCTTACGACAATTACGAGTCCGATTACATGGATAGTTGTCACAATTCTCACCACCTTTTTGGTTGTGTGGGAGTGAGGCGAAAGCAGTACTGTATTTTAAATAAGCAATACAGCAAAGAGGCCTATGAAACCTTGGTTTTGCAGATTATAGAGCACATGAAATCCACGGGCGAATGGGGTGAATTTTTCCCCGCGCAGCACTCCCCTTTTGCCTACAACGAAAGTGTGGCCAATGAATACATGCCCCTGAGCGAGGAAGCCGTAAAAGCTCGTGGACTAGAGTGGTTTACTGCTCAAGATGAAAGTGCTTACCAAGGGCCTGTCCGCGAACTGCCCGACAGACTTGAAGATGCTCCAGAAGAAGTGATCCAATGGATTCTGTGCTGCGAAAAAAGTGGGGATTTTTATAAAATCACCAAGCAAGAATTGGCGCTTCATAAAAAGCTGAATTTGGCCCTCCCCCGTTTGTCCCCTCGTCAACGTTTTGCCGACAGGCTAGCTAAACATCGGCCTTTTGTTATGAGGCAAACTCAGTGTTCAGAGTGCCAAGTGCAAATCTATACGGCGCTGCCTGATGATGAAAAAAATGTTCTATGTCGGGCATGCTATAGTAGGGATTGAATTGTCTAAAAATTTCTATGGAAACGCTTAGTAAAGTCTGTGCACACTGCCAAAAGAATTTCGAGCTCGATGCTCAGGATCAGGCTTTCTATAAAGAAATAAACGTTCCCCACCCCACCCACTGTCCACAGTGTCGTGAAACACGTCGACTCGCTTGGCGAAATGAGCGGACTTTATATATGCGTAAATGTGATTTAACAGGAGAAACCACGCTATCTGTTTTCTCGCCAGATAAGCCTTATAAAGTTTATAAAAATGACCATTGGTACTCCGACAAATGGAGCCCCCTCGACTACGGCCAGGACTTTGACTTCAGTCGTCCATTTTTTGAACAGTTCAATGAATTACTGAAGAAAGTTCCGCAACTCGCTTTGTCCACCGTTGGCAATCAAAACTCTGATTACATAAACCAGGCCGGATGGTGCAAGGATTGCTATCTGATTTTTGAGGCCGATTTTAATGAGAAATGTTTTTATAGCACCAATATTGGTGACTCCCGGGATTGCATGGATGGACATCACCTCCACCAATGTGAGCTCTGTTACGAATGCGTCGATTGCGGAAATTGCTACAACGTGCGTTATTCACAAGACAGCCTCAATTGTTCGGACTCGTGGTTTTTGAAAAACTGCATTGGTTCCAGTAATTGTTTTGGCTGTGTAAATTTGCGAAATCAAAAATACTGCATTTATAACGAGCAATATTCGCCGGAGGATTATGCTAAAAAATTGGCGAGTTTTGACCTGCAAAGTTCGGTAAGTTTAGAGAAAATGCGTGAAGATTTTATACGCTATGCCAGCCAATTTCCCCACAAGGCTTACCACGGGGTGCAGGCCGAAAACTGCGTGGGCGACTATCTCTATAATTCGCAAAACTGCTCTCACTGTTTTGATGTTTCGGATTCACAAGACTGCAAATTCGTGACGGATTCTCACAATGTAAAGAAAGTTTATGACATGACCGTGTTCGGGGCCCACAAAGGCGTGGAATTTTCGTATGAATGTCATGAAATTGGCCACAGCGTACGCAATATTTATTTCTGTGACCAGGTTTGGGACTCCTGTTATGAGCTGTACTACAGCAAACTGTGCATGCAAAATTCTCATCACCTTTTTGGCTGCATGGGTATGCGAAAAGGCGCTTACTGCATCCTCAATAAACAGTACAGCAAGGACGATTATGAAGCTTTGATGCCCCGGATTATTGAGCATATGCGAGCGACTGGAGAATGGGGTGAGTTCTTCCCGCTGAAGATGAGTCCGTTTGCGTACAACGAAACCATGGCCCAGCACTATTACCCACTGAGCAAAGAATCAGCGTTGGCAAAGGGCTACGCCTGGAAAGACGAGAGTAAGAACCCAGTGGTGGACAGCCTGCCCATCTGTAAAAACTGCGGAAAAAATTACA
>CAYGFJ010000239.1:0-2786 GCA_964349115.1 uncultured Francisellaceae bacterium | reverse complement strand
GAGCATGTCAGTGTATCGATAATTTGCGTTCAGGTAAAATGACTGTGTGATTTCAATTGTATTTATTTTTAATTCTCTTTATCATACGCCCCGTTTCATTCAACAAACTAAAGGAGAAACCATGAAATCAATCGTTAAACACTGTGCATTTGCTGCATTGGTCGGCTTTGTCGGCGTCAGTTTTGCTGCAAGCGCAACAGCCCCTGCAACCGGATCCGTAGCACCTACCGCAACAGCGCCTGCTGCTGCAAAACCTGCTGCAAAATCAACCCATCACGCAACCAAAAAAGCACATCACAAAGCTGCTAAAAAAGAAGCTGTAAAACCTGCTGCAGACGCTGCGCCTGCTACCAGCACCGCTCAGTAAGCGATGCTTGACTTGCCTTCCCCGTTCTGGGGAGGGCATTTTTTTTGAAAAGGATGATGTCATGCACTCTCCTGTTTCCCATGTATTCCCATTTATTAAAACCCCTTCGACCCAGACAGTGACACTGATGATTCTGGATTCAGCTCATCTTGAATTATGGAAAAAATCGCTGTCTCCCCCGCTCCAATCTTGGGTCAATGCGCACAATTTTAAGGCTGAAGCGGGAAATCTTCTCGCCTTGCCGAAGAGTGATCACAGCATTCAAGAATGGGTGTTGGGGATTGATGCCAGTGATACTCTCTATTGCTTAGGCGATTTAAGCGAACGATTGAATGAAGGCACTTACAGTTTGAACGATCCTTTCACACTGTTGAAGCCAGACTTGGCCCTCTTGGGTTTTGCCCTGGGATCATACCGCTTTCAGCATTTCATCACGGAGCGTAAAAAGAAGTCCGTCAGTTTAAAAATTTCGCCCACTTTGTTTGACAGTTTGCAAGCGATGGTCGAATCGATTTTTTGGGTCCGCGACTTGATTAACTTCCCCGCTGAAAGCTTGGGGCCTTCACAATTGGCTCTGGAAGCAAAAGAACTGGCCAAAGCCTATGAGGCCCAATACAAAGTGATTGTTGGGGATCAATTGTTGGAACAAGGGTATCCTTTGGTGCACACCGTGGGACGCGCCAGTGATGATGCCCCACGTATGGTTGAAATCACCTGGGGCAATGCCAAGCATCCCAAAGTCAGCCTCGTGGGCAAGGGGGTCTGTTTCGATTCCGGCGGTCTTGACATCAAAAGTGCCGACGGCATGTTGACCATGCGCAAAGACATGGGTGGTGCTGCCCACGCCATGGGTCTGGCCCGACTGATCATGCACTTTAAACTGCCCATTCAATTGCAGCTGTTGTTGCCTATGGTGGAGAATTCCATCAATGGAAACGCCTATCGACCCGGTGATATTTTAATGTCTCGCAAAGGCCTGTCCGTTGAAATCAATAATACGGATGCTGAGGGTCGCCTGATTCTGGCTGATGCCTTAACGCGCGCTTCTGAAACAAACCCTGAGCTCATCATCGACTTTGCAACCTTGACCGGCGCAGCACGCATTGCCATGGGCCCAACGATGGCTGCACTCTTTAGCAATACCGATTCCATTGCAAACAGTCTCCAAAAATTGGGCGAAACACTGAATGACCCCCTCTGGCGACTGCCTTTGTATCAACCTTATAAAAAACTAAATCGCAGTAAATTCGCGGATCTGTCCAATGCACCCAGTACCAGCTATGGCGGTGCTATCGCAGCAGCTTTGTTCTTAGAAAATTTCGTTGGCAAAGACATTCCCTGGGCTCACTTTGACATTATGGCTTTCAATCAAAGTGCCCAGCCTGGACGCCCTGAAGGCGGTGAAGCCATGACCTTGCGCGCTGTCTTCCAATATTTAAAAGACCGCTATGCTTAAAATCCACAAACGCGGCTTGGAGCGCGAGAATCTCCGCATTGATGTCAGCGGCCGCCTCTCACAAAAAAGCCATTTCGAGGCTTTGGGCGTCTCTCCCAACGACCCCAGCTTCACTTTGGATTTTGCAGAATCGCAATTGGAAATTGTGACTGCACCCCATGACAGTGTTGAGGCTCTGCTCACAGAATTAAAAAAGCTGGACCAAGAAGCCTTGAGCCGCATTGCCCCTGAGCAACTCTGGCGCAACAGCATGCCGCCTTCTTTCAAAAAAGAAGATATTCGCTTGGCCCATTTTGGCGACACCCATGAAGACCACATCAAACAAACCTACCGAAAAGGCCTCTGTTATCGGTATGGAAAAACCATGCAGATTATCTGCGGCATCCACTATAATATCTCGTTTGAATCACCGAGCGATGCCCTCTATTTCCGAACCATTCGCGCTTTCTTACAAAACTACTGGCTGCTGATTTTGCTGTGTGGCGCGTCCCCAACGTGCTACGCCCCGTCTTTGAAAGACCACATTGATTTAAGCTTCTTAAAAACCAATGACCAGCATTTGTTTTATGGCCCCTACGCCACCTCTTTACGCTTAAGTGAATTGGGCTACCACAACCCAGAGGTGCCTGAATTATCCATCTGTTACCACTCACTTGATACTTTTGTGACAGCCCTTCATAAAGCAACGCATACGCCGTATGAGCCCTATCAACATTTTCCCGCGGATGCGCAACTCAATGCCAATTATCTCCAGATTGAAAACGAATACTATGCACCCATCCGCCCCAAACCCTTCCCCATCGATGAACATTTGTCTTTGACCGAACGCCTCTTAAAGCACGGTGTCTCCTATCTAGAAGTCCGCATTCTCGATTTAAACCCCTTGCTCCCCTTACAAATCGACGCCCCCACCCTCCATTTTATCGATCTGTTTATGCGTTTTTGCGCAACCACCCCCGAGCT
>CAYGFJ010000238.1:0-2798 GCA_964349115.1 uncultured Francisellaceae bacterium | reverse complement strand
CTCCTTTCGCTATGCCTTTGAACTTGCGACCACTTCCGACGCAAAATCACTGGGAGAAGCAATTGCGGTCAACGGTCGGTGCTACACCACTGCCACCGATATTGACCGTCCGAATTATATGAAGATGACTTCGGCCCGGCACTTTAAAACAGTAGGGCTATTTATGATTCCAAATGAGGCAATACCGTTGCAACGATTGGATTGCTGCTTCCGCGGGAACACCATGCAGGGCAAAAAAATCCTTGACTTTTACCAAGACCTTTACAAGAAAATCAAGAAACCCTTTGCCTTTGCAGGCATCGCCCAGTTTTTGCATCTTGACGCCAATGCCATCTGCAAAGCGCCCATCAATGACCATCCCATTTTCAACCACAAAGATGAGTTTTACAATCGACCTTCCGCCTCTCTACAAAACCAAACTGCCTTTGCGATGGGGGTTGTGGCGGACGTACAGCAGGCGAAACAATTAGGATTGGATTTAAGCCCCGTCCTCTATCAAAGCCCTTTTGATCAGGCTGATACTTTAAGTCACCATGCACATGTGCTCACTTTAAAACAAACCACCCTCCCCTCTCAGATTGAACCTGATCAAGCATTGCAAGTATTTCATCTCTTGCCTGACCATTCGATTTTATCTTCTTTTCAGGGAGAAATTTACACCATCGATTCCCTTCAAGCGCTTGGAGAACCATCATGAAAAACACACTCCCTCATCCTCAAAAAGCGGCAAAACTTTTGGTAAACTGCCTCGAACAACACAGCGTGGAATTCATTTTTTGCATCCCCGGCGCCAAGATTGACGCAGTATTTGATGCGTTGTTGGATAGTTCCATTCGCATGATTGTCTGCCGCCATGAGCAAAACGCGGGTTTTATGGCCGCAGCTTATGGCCGCCTCACAGGCAAACCAGGCGTCGTGTTAGTGACCTCAGGACCCGGCGTTGGCAATTTAACGACCGCTCTCCTCACGGCAACCACTGAAGGCGACCCCGTTGTGGCCATCGGCGGCAATGTCGCCCGCAATATGAAATTGAAAGAATCCCATCAAAGCACGGATAATCTGAAATTGATGCAAGGGACAAGCAAAGCTCAGATGGAAGTTTTAAGCGCAGACACCATTCCTGAAGTCATCATGAACGCCTTTCGCATCGCGAGCCGCCCCCGCTCTGGCGCTGTATTTATCAGCCTGCCTCAAGATGTTGCAAGTGAAATGACCCATGTCACCGCTGATGCTCCCATCCACGATGGCCATTTTGGCCCCGCCGCCTCAACGGTCTTGAGCAAAACGACGGAGCTTTTGTGTCAAGCCAAACGCCCGATCCTCCTTTTGGGGATGGAAGCAAGTCGCCCGGACAACACCGCTGCTATCCGCAGCTTTTTAAAAACCCACCCCTTGCCTGTCGTCTCGACCTATCAAGCTGCTGGCGTCATTTCAAAAGACCTGCTCCCCCTCTTTGTAGGCCGAGTGGGGCTTTTTAAAAATCAACCCGGCGATCAGCTTCTAGATGCTGCCGACCTCATTCTCAGCATCGGCTTCGACCCTGTTGAATATGATCCCGAAATCTGGAATATCACGCAAAATACACCGATCATCCACTTGGACTATCAACCTTGCGACATTCGCCTGCCCTATCAACCGATTCTTGAAGTCTTGGGCGACATTGCTGAAAACATCAATGCCTTGGCAAAAGAAATTTTTCAGCAGGGAAATCCCTCCTTTGCAAGCGCAGCTTGCGGCCAAGAGAGACAGGAAGGGTTAGACTACCCTCTTATGCAGCAAGAGCCAAAACCCGATACTCTCCACCCCCTCCAAATTATTAAAGCCCTCCAAACCTTGTTGACCGACACCACCACTTTAACCTGCGATATCGGCAGTCACTACATCTGGCTCGCCCGTCACCTCTTGTCCTTCAATCCTCATCAATTGCTGTTCAGCAACGGCCAACAAACGCTGGGGGTCGCCCTCCCCTGGGCCATGGCAGCCACCTTAGCCCGCCCTAACCATAAAGTCATTTCTGTCTCCGGCGACGGCGGCTTCCTTTTCTCATCAATGGAATTAGAAACCGCTGTGCGGGAAAAAATGAACTTCGTCCACATCGTCTGGGTTGATGGCTTCTATGACATGGTAAAGGAGCAGCAACTCATTAAATACAAACGTGATTCTGCCGTCACTTTGGGCCGAGTTGACATCGTCAAATTCGCCGAAGCCTTCGGTGCCACAGGCTATCGTGTCACCAAAGAGGCTGATCTCCTCCCCACTCTCCAAAAAGCTTTGGCACAACAAGGCCCTGTCCTGATCGAAATCCCTGTTGATTATCGTGACAATCCGGCCTTGTTTAGTTCAACGCATGTGGATGTGGGAGGTTAATGCCCGCTGCTCCTTAATCCAGGAGCGTGATGCATCGTAGCGTGGTCAGTCGAGGTTTGTTATTCTAGGGAAAACTTTTCATTAATCATAAGGAGCTCCCCCCATGTCAAACATCCAAATTACTGGTCGTCACGTTGAAATCACCCCAGCCATTCGTGAATATGTTGAAAAAAAAATGGCAAAAGTAGAGCATCATTTTGATCACATCACCACTGTGCATGTGATTTTGCAGGTGGAAAAAAATGACCATTTGGCTGAAGTGACGATTCATGCGGCAGGGCATGCAGATTTGTTTGCTGAAGCCAAGGCAACCAATATGTACGCAGCCATTGATGCGCTGTATGAAAAAATTAATCGCCAAGTGGTGAAACACAAAGAGAAGCTTCAGCATGGGGAATAAGCTCACCCCCGAGCAGCAAATTATCAGAGAC
>CAYGFJ010000237.1:0-2806 GCA_964349115.1 uncultured Francisellaceae bacterium | reverse complement strand
ATATTGATTGACCCAGGCTGTTTCTATTTGAAAACTCATAAGTGAGCTTCCTTTCTAGGTTTAGTTGTAACTGTCGTTTTACGGACGAGCTACCCGATTTCTCGGACCCATTCCTAGTGAAGTTCGCTCACTAGCGGTTAGTTCTTTCCTAACAGCCAATTGGACACAACGAATTGTGCTACCCAATAAAATCCTTATCTCAAAAATCAGCCATAATGTCAACCTTGCACTAACTCTCCCTTTGGAGTGAGCTTCGCGTGCAGGTCATCCCATAATTGTTTAGCAGCAGCAAAACCAGGGTCATTCCTATTGGTAAGCTTCTTCAAAAAGTCCTTGTCCTTTTTAAGAGAAGAAATTTCTTCTTGAGCTTGAGCAGGGGTTTTATTGAATTTAAGCTCCCCACCACCAATAGCATGGTCGTCTAAAACTGCCATTCCAATATTGGAAAAAAACTTGATAAAATTCGCATCGTTACCAAGGCCAGTTTCCTCCAACCATGTTGAAAACTCCTGCGATCCAAAAGTTTTCACTGCGACTTGAGCCGCGGTGACTCTTTCTCCATAAGCATCGCCATATTCTTTTTTCAAATTGGTCAAAGCTTCATCATTGCTGGTTTTAATAGCTGCAAGCCTGTCTGTAACAGATTTTCCCTCGAAATTACCGTACTCAGAAAAAATAATTTCAGCTTGTTTCTGTGTGACACCCGCTTTATGAAAAATCCCAGCGAAATGTTTTTGAGCCTCCTCTGGGATTGTCCCACCATTAGAAAATTTAACTGGAGGAAATTTATATTCTTCAACTTTAGCTGGCCGTCCCAGCTTATTATAAAATTCGTTCCACTGCTCAGGAGTAGATTTGTCATTTGGAAGCACAACCTTGTCATGCCCAATCATCTGCTGCAAATTTACATGGCTTTTTACAAGGGAAGGAACATCTTTATAATCTTTGATTGCAGGCAAACCCCGCATGTCCTCTGGTAATGACGCTTTCCAATCATCACCACCTGTTGCACCACTACCACCTGATCCTGCTACACCAGCTCCTGTGGCAATTGATCTCCCCTCACCGCCAGCTCCACCAGTGTTGCCTTCTGCACCAGCTTCTCCTCGTACACAAGCCCACGCTAAAATTTTAAACAGTGTATTCATTTTTTATTCTTCGTTTTTATTATTTTTTTCTATCTCATTTATTAAGTCCATTGGATCTTTTCTCATATAAGCAAGAATCGAACGGACTACGTATCTTCGACCTTGCTTGTGAATTGTTAAATCTGGAGCACCTAACACAAAAGTGTCTCCATCAAATTTTTGTATCAAATGTTTTAAAACCTTTTGTCCATTTGGTGTCCCAAAAGTGTCGTTGTAGGCACCATGAAGCCTCAAGATCTCTAACCTCTTTAAAGCATTTGAAATCATTTTCTACCTAGTGCTCCTGCCTGCGCTAAATTCTTTACAGCCCCTGTAACCTTGGTTCCCACGTCTGCCCCAGCTTGTAATTGCTCCATGTCCTTTCGCTCTTTTCTCAAAGCTGCAAGCTCCTCATCAGTTCTCAAAATCTCTGGGGTAATTCCTCGAAGGTCATTGATGACATCTGCAATTTTATCAAAATTATATCGGTCGAAAATTGATGGAGCAATCGCGGCAACAGGGGTTAAATCATTCAACGTCTGAACAATCATCGTAATTTTACCTGTCATCTGCGCTCGTACAGCAGGAGAAACGTACTCAATAATCAATTGATCTCCTGCCATTTCTGGTGGCGCATCCTCAATCTCACCAATCAAAGCTAAAAGCTCATAGCTTCTTTGAATCATTGGAGAATAAAGCTCACTCTCCAACCTCCCCAACATCGGAGCCATCAATTGCAGCTTCTCATTTCGACGGTCCATAACCTCCGTAGCCGTCATCTGAATGTTTTCTTTTTGTAGCCTCAACCAATCTACAAAAAAACATTCTCCAATGTGCTGACGAGGCTGCTCGATAATCTCAATTCCAATTTCAATATCCCCACCTGTAAGCAGAGGCTCAATTTTTCCCTCACTTGAATCACGATAGATCATTGCCCCAGGGGCAGTGCTAATCGGCAGTAAAAATCCGTCATTATCAATGACAAGAGCTGGATCAACTTTTTTCTGCGCTGATTTTAACAACGTCTTTTTCATCTCGTTGACCATCCGAATATCAGGCAAACAGTCCATCGCAGGCGACCTACCATAGATTTCTCCTGCTATTTTCGTCCAACGAGGACAATGATAAGGAAATGAATTAAACCCACTTTCTTTGACAATTTTCTTATACTCTTTTGACACCCAACAAGAGGCAAAGGGTTTATTCTTCTTGTTCTTTTTAAATGGGTTACGATCTTTACGGGGATAGACTCCGTGCAAGAATTTAAAAATTTTATCTGGATCTTTTTCTTCACGAATCTCCTTTGGGTTCTCTTCACCAAACTCTTGCATCGCTTGACGCTGAGTAAATTCTACCATTCGAAAAACAGTGTCCACAATTCCATTTGAGTTTTCTGCTATGACACAGGATGCAAGAGGAAAACACTGAAATGTCAGTCCACGATTTTTTAAATCAACATCTTGATAAAGTACCGCCGTACCAAAAGCACCCTGATCTAAATACAACTCATGCAAACTTGTTTTATGACCCGCTGTTGGTTTTGCATAATGGCGATAGATCGTATCAGACTGCCTCTCTAACCAAGCTCTTACATTAAGTTTTTTCGCTAATTTATCCTTGTTACGAATCGTAATATTAAACCATCTTTCCGTAGGACTCGACCCGTAGCTGTGTAGCCC
>CAYGFJ010000236.1:0-2806 GCA_964349115.1 uncultured Francisellaceae bacterium | reverse complement strand
GTGGCGACACAATATCCAATCGCTCGCGCATGCATGTATCACTGGGCGCTTTCTCAACACCATACAAGGTATGCAAATTACGTCGTATCCAGGGCTCAGATGCTTTATCTTTTTCAAATTGAAGTAACGATGGCATTTTAAATCCAAAAACAGCAAGCCCTGACATGATGCAGTCTTGCCAGCTATATTCTGAATTTCTCATCACTTTAAATTTTTCTCGAAGCAAGCCGTGTTTCACTATCTTATGCAGTCCATCTGCAGACAAATGTTTCCGTACAAATCCCAACTGCTTTCCTAGGTATAATAATATCGTAACGATAGTCTACGAAAAACTAATGCTTAGGTCATCTATGAACCGCTAATTTACTGGATATTTTTAATGGCTAGAATCGATACACAATAATCCAATATGTTGTTTTTGCGCACATATGTATGTTACAATATCGCCATAAATAACAAGTTTAGCAACGAGAGTGAGTTTATGCCGATTTTAGAACCCAATAGATGTTACGCCTATCAAACGCAGCGTTTAATAATAACGGCAACACCTAACACCTTGCCTCGTCATTGGATAACAGAGTTTTATGCACTTTTAGCCATGCAATTGCAGCTCGATGATAAAAGTGCTGTATTTGAAGACATTGATTATGCAACAAATCAAATCGTCATGTTGACAGCCAAAGAAAAATTTTTCAAAGAATTAGACAGGCACGCAGGAGAAAGGTCGACTTACACGTTCAAATCTGAGCTCCTTGAGTCATTAGCCAAGTTGCATGTTGTCTTTAAGCATCCTAACACCACCAATGAGCAAAAAAACTTTATTGCGCGCAGAATAGCAGAGGATATAAGCCAATGCACACCTGGGTTCCATGACCGCGTGAATTTTATCATTATCAGTTTAAACATACCCCAAAATCTAGATGAATTACTTGCCCAATCACGCTTTAGCCTAGTGAATAAAATAGCACATTTTCTGGCTGACAAAAGCGCTCAAGGTGTTCATGTTCATGCCCGCGTGAATAAGATTGCAAGAGTCGCCGGTTTTGGAGTTTGGGCTATCAACGAGAACGATAGTTATGAGCGCGTAGGCTCTAGCAATATTACGGATGAAACGATTGAACAAAAAGTACAAGAGGGATTTAAGAATCACTTTCAATACTTTGCAATCATCAATGCACTGTGTGAGGAAATAAAGGCGTTGATAGCACATCTTGGATACAATGGCAAACGTCAAGCTGGTAAAGAATATGACAATGGAGAGGATGATAAATTTTTTGAAGTTTTAAGCCTTTTTATCTCCATAGACAAGGGAATGGCATTTGAAAGAAACACTGGCAAAGTGAGCGACATCCATTGGCAATATGTCAAGACGCTGTTTTTGCAAAAATTAAGAGAGGAAGCTTATGTAAAGCTCTCTAAAGAAGAGGCTACTTTACTCGATAGTCTTTTACAAAATGAAACGATGCCGTGGGATGCAAACACCTTATGTCAACTGATTCCCCATGGTTATGAATTAGCCGAATGTTTGCAATTTTTTAGTTTTTGGAGCAAAGAACAAAAAGCGAACTTTGTACTGACTTATCTGCAAACTAAATCATCCCATGAGCAAAAAGAGATATTGGCTATTCTTCATAATGAAGTGCCGCAATTAACGGCAGAGCTTAAAACGCACGCAAATCTTCAAGCCCTATATTTTACGATTGCAATTGATGAAAATGAAATAGCGGCTGTAAGAGCCTACATAGACAATGGCGCAGATATGAATAAAGCCATCTTGTTATTATTTAGCCAAGAGCATAAAAGCGATACGCTCTACTGGTTACATGACAATCCTCATCTGTTACAAAACTTAACTGTGGAAAGCTTGAATACCGTTGTTTCACAAGGTAAATACCAAGGCAGAACCATCGCAGAAACCTTGGTAAGTACTAAAAAAGGCCGGCAGTTGTTATTGGAGAATGTCTCACTCCAAAGCCTGTTTTCTCAAACCAGCATAACTAATATCCTGAATGATAAACTAAAACAAGCACAAATCGAAAGAAACGCCGTACCCACAGAAGTAGGATTTTTTAAAAAACCTAATCCTATCGCTTTGTTATTAGTGCGAGCGATTGTCTATGGAGACCTCAAAAAATCAGAAGAATTACTTCAAGCACATCCAGGCTTATTAAAGCCATTATTAATAGAAAAGATAACGGTTCAAGATTACTCAGGAAGAAAAGTAAAACAAAAGACTGCCTTCCAGGCAGCGCTATGTGCCATGGATGATGAACTCTGTGCGATGTTAGCGAAGTATATGACAGAAGAAGATATGCAAAACCAGTATCAAGACATTTTTCCAACAGGACATAAAAGCTATTATGCAACCCAAACTCCATTTGATTTTAGTCCAATCATCAATGCAATTAATCAAAGCAATGATGCGGATATACAAAAAGCGCTTAGCCTAGAATTGCCTAATGACACAGCGATTTGGGAACATCTTCAACAATTCAGAGCGAATTTCACTCAACACTCATGTCAAGAGGCGGTGTTTAATCCACAGCATCTCATCAAGGCTTTTGAGCTTTATGATAGCAATTTTGACCAGTGGAGTTGGAATCAACGCGATTTATTTTGGCGCCAAGTAGCAGGTTATGTACAGCGATTCCTACCGGCCAATATTGCGATGGATGTTGCACAGGGACTTTATTATCGCGTAGAAGAGAAAGAACCTGCTCGACGTTCGTTTAATTTTAGAATGGGTGATGGGGCAATTTATCCTATGGCGGTGGGTTCTTTTGCGGGGCTTGGATTTGAATATGCT
>CAYGFJ010000235.1:0-2809 GCA_964349115.1 uncultured Francisellaceae bacterium | reverse complement strand
CATGAGGTAAGCAAAGGTGCCGAGTTTCCAACCAGCTCCGATGTTATTTTCAGCTTGGTTCTGCGAGCTGTAGAGGCGACGAATCTCGAGCGGCATCGGACCTTCTAATTTGAGATCGACGGTGTTGATGTAGAACTCTCCCGTCACGACGCTCACCGGATCCATGACGTAAT
The DNA here is from genome assembly GCA_964349115.1 of uncultured Francisellaceae bacterium. Lineage (GTDB taxonomy): Bacteria > Pseudomonadota > Gammaproteobacteria > Francisellales > CACEW01 > JAJZUD01. Next base: position 2,636 of record CAYGFJ010000235.1, on the reverse strand, counting down.
TGCGGCATTGGCCGTAGAAGAAAGCTGCACCAATGTTGCCCATGTTAAGCATTTTTTTCCAAGCATCGGCGGTGGCTTGACCAGTGTTTAAGAGGAGTCCATTTCCATTAAGAGAGTTTTGAGTCCACTCGTTAAGAGCCCCCATAAGATCAGGCGTTAGGAATTCTGAACTAGCTGCAATGTTATCTATTGTCGTGTCGGGATTTTCTCCCTTTGAGGCATAGGTAGGGTTATCAGGTGTACTGCTAATGGTTTTAAAAACGTAGCCTCCACCCGCTGTAGACGTAAGACTGCAGCTCTCTAGCCAGGTAGGAGTGGAACTTCCTGGACACATGAGAGTTCCGAGCAATCCACCCCAACCACCATTAAGAGAAAGAGAGTTACCATTAATAAATGCGCTGCCTCCATTGTTGCCTATACTAAAAGCCCCCATTCCTAAGAAAGGTGTTCCAGCTTGGTCAAGGGCTTTTACAGGGTGAGATGTTATAAATACAGTTGATGTAGTGCTGTTTAGTGCATCAAACAATGTGTTCCATAATCCATAGCCTATTACCCAATCTTCTAATGGAAAACTCTGATCTGTGCCAATAAGACTTGGTTTATTAAAAACAGCGGCAAGATCTCTATTTGAACGAGCAACATCATCGCTATAAGTGTCATAAGATTTATTAGAAAGCTGATCAGAAGCATTAAATAAGTTAAGAGCAACAATGCCTTTTTTAGGCTGAGAGGCAATGCCAGTTTCTGGAGTCCATCCTTGGGCAATATCAAGTAGTTTTACAGTTGAAATAGCGCTATTTTGATTAAAAAACTCATTAATAGTACGATGCTCATTGGCGGACAGTTCTCCTGAAAAAAGAGCTAGCTCATTATTAATAATATCACCTGAATCTAAATGTGAAGTATTATTACGCAAATAGGTAGCATCTGAAAAGTTCATATCTACAGAAGGATATCCTAAATTAAGATCGCTAGTGCCATTTGTATTTATTATTTTTAGGGAGCCATCAGGATTGCGCTCTGGAGTCAGTTTTGCAAGGCCTTGAGCAATGAATGAAATAGTCTCTTTTTTTGTTAATGGCTCGATGAAATCTTTAAATGCTATTGTTTTATAATAATAGTTTTGACCCATGATCTGAAGGAGTTGACCTATTCCTTGTTCTGGGTCGATTCTACTATTAGGGTTAGCTGCAATATATTGTTGGTAATTCCAATACTTCTCAGCCTCAAATTCTTGCATTTTATCTGTTACACGACCATAGTTAAGACTTAAACAAGCCATTTCTCCTTTTTGCAAAAATGAGTCTTGTTCACTATGAGTCATATTCTCTATTCCAGGAAATTGAGCAGCGTAATCTCTTTCAGAATCTACTGTTCCTGCTTGTTGCTGACGCAATAGGGTCACGTTATAGACAAGAACAGTATCATTTGTACCTAATATTGTATTTGTTTGCTGAGCACTTCTAAATAGATCAGGTGCTGGATCAAGATTATTTCCTGTTTTAAATGTATACGTTTGAGCCAAGTCCGTTAGAGAAGTGCTATCATAAGGCTCTAAGGAAAGTATCATTTTAACTTGTGCAGGATTACTGCCCGGAACAAGTTGATGATAAAGAAGGAGTCGGCGATTATGAAGGTCTGTCAATTTCATGGGCCCGGTCCCAATCAATGAATTTGTTACTGTATTGCGAGTTGTTGGATCAACTTGAAGACTGCCAATTTTAATCTCAATAGTATCAAATATATTAGCTAGTACAGAAGTTAGATTAGTATTTTGAGCAGCATCTAGATTTTGCGCTAAATTATTGCTTGAAATAAGAGATGTTTGCCAAGGACGAGGAAAAGCATCCCAATCATTATAATAATGAGGGCGATTGACATAGTGCATTCCTACACCATCCAATGTAAGGTTTTTGCCACTTAGTTGCTGTGCTGCGTAAATTGGAAACAAGCTTCCAATGTTATCTTGGCTCAAAATAGCAGGATCTGTCGTCCCTGTGGGATTGCGTATTGTAGGATCATTCTGCAAGTAATTTAAAAGCCATTGTATTTCTGTTTGATACCCTTCAGGAAAAAATTGCCAGAGATCTTGTCCTTCAGTTACTTCTGTATCTTTGAGCCACGGAAATATATGGACCCATTTTCCATTAATATAGGCTGCAACCCAGGGATAATTAACCGGTATTAGTTCAGGATAGTGTTGATTTCCTTGATCATCTACGGCAGCTCTAAGTTGGATTCTTAATAGTTTGCTGAGCTGCTCATCAAACATGAGTGTTTGGTTATGGTCTGGAAAAACATAGGCAGCAGGAACTCCTGCTTGACGAAGGAGATATATCAATAAAGAACATTGTTCTATAGGAGATCCTTGCCCTTCCAAATAGACTCCTAAAGCGTCACGGCTCACTCCTTGAGGATTAATAGAAACATCACTAGCAGTGTTAGCATTGTTATATCCTAAGGCATCTGTGAGTTCTATTTCATTAATAACATAATTAGCTAATGCTATGGGATCGTTAGTATAACTTGCTACCAGTTGATCTAACATAGGATGACTTTTTAGCTCTGGGCTATTATTAAGTTTGGTAAATTGAGTAATTTGATCATCATTAGGAGGAGGCAAATTATCATTAACC
>CAYGFJ010000234.1:1984-2833 GCA_964349115.1 uncultured Francisellaceae bacterium | reverse complement strand
GGCATATGCTGGCCGACGTCCCGGCTATCATTGCCACGATGGATATTGTGTTTGGAGACATTGACCGATGAGTGAATTATTATCAAAACACGCCAGAGATGAAATCGACCACTGGCTGAAAAAATTTCCTGAAACCCAAAAGCAGTCGGCTCTATTGGCAGCCTTGCACACTGTTCAGGAAGAAAATGATGGCTACTTAACTGAAGCTTTAATGGACGCTGTGGCCGAATATCTCGGCATCCCTCCCATTGCTGTATATGAAGTTGCGAGCTTCTATAGCATGTATGACTTAAAACCTACAGGCAAAAATAAACTCTATGTCTGTACCAACATCGCCTGCCAACTGCGTGGGTCAGACGCCATCATGGCCCAGATCCAAAAACGCCTCAAAATCAAACCGGGTGAAACCAGCAAAGATGGCCTCTTCACCTTGAAAGACTTCGAGTGTTTGGGTGCCTGCACAGGGGCCCCCATGATGCAAGTCAACAAAGACTATCACGAAAATCTGACCCCAGAAAAAGTGGATACCCTTTTAGACAAACTGATCGGAAAAAACTGATGTCCCACATTGCAAAAACCAATATGATCACACAGCAAATTCGCAGCTGGGGAGTCAGCGATGAGGCCGTGATTCACCTGTTTGAAACCATTGATCGCGCGCGTTTTGTAACAAAGGCCCACCGCGATTTGGCTTATGCGGACATGAGCCTCCCCATGGCCCACGGTGAGGAAATGCTGTCTCCCAAAATCCAAGCTAAAATTCTAGACGCTCTCCAGATTCACAAAACCGAAACTGTCCTTGAAGTGGGCACTGGCAATGGATTTTTAACCGCCCTCTTAAGCCACTTG
>CAYGFJ010000234.1:0-1974 GCA_964349115.1 uncultured Francisellaceae bacterium | reverse complement strand
CACTTGGCCAAACAGGTGATCTCGGTCGAATTTCATCGGGATATCGCCGCCTTGGCGGCCAAAAATTTGGCAGAACAAGTCTGTCACAACATTGATCTTGAAGTTGGTAATGCAGCTACCGGCTGGAAGTTGCTGGAACCTGTCGAAGTCATCGTGATCACCGGCAGCCTGCCCTTTTTGCCTGAATCATTGAAAACCTGTTTGACTCCACAAGGCCGTATTTTCGCCCTCTTGGGCGAGGGAGACGCCATGCGCGCCACCCTTATACAACGCGACGGCGACCACTTCACTGAACACTGCTTGTTTGAAACAAAAGTCCGCCCCCTCATGCGCGCGCCTGAGCCGGAACGCTTTACTTTTTAAAAGGACCCTTTTATGAAACTCACAGTTTGCCTCCCCTTGTTTGGCCTTGTATTCATGTCGACAACCCGCCTCTACGCCACTGATTTTCTTTCCACTTACCAAGAAGCAGTTCAAAGCAATGGCACTTATTTGGCAGCGCAAGAAAGTTATAAAGCAGCAGGCTATGGCGTCCCCATTGCTCGCGCAGCTTTATTGCCAACACTACAACTCACGGCCAACACCGCAGCAAACCGCCAAAGTCCAGCGATCTCTGAAGTCACTGCCAACACCCAGGCCGTCAATTACAATACCAATCAATATCAACTTCAACTGACGCAACCTTTGCTCAATATTTCAAGCTGGTACAGTTACAGCCAAGCTGAAGCCACATACAAAGCGGCCGCGGTGACTTATGCCCAAGCTGAACAGACCTTGATTGTGAGCACAGCCAGCGCCTATTTTGGCGTATTGGAAGCAGAAGACCAGTTGAAATATGCACAAGCCAACCAAGAATCCCTTCAAGAACAGCTGACCCAAACCGAAGCCCAGTACAAAGTCGGCTTGAAGGCCTTAACCGATGTGGAATCCACCCAAGCCAGTTATGAGTCCGCAGTGGCTCAAACCATTGCTGACCAAAATGCCTTGTCCAATGCCTATGAAAACTTGGCCGTCATCACGGGAAAACCTGAAAAAGACTTGTCCCCCTTAAAACAAAACTTCCCCCTTTTAAACCCAGAACCTGCCAATATTGATGACTGGGTCAATTTTGGCTTGAAAAATAATTTGAACCTCCAGGCAGCGATGCTTGAGAGTGAAATCTCCAAACTGGGAATCCGCATCAATCAAGCTGGGTATGCACCCACTTTAAGCGCACAGGGCACCTACTTGAGTACCCACAGCAATGAGAATATTCCCGTGCCCTCACAACGCAGCACCACAAAATCCGGTGCACTTAATGTGGCTTGGACTCCTTTTTCAGGCGGGTCGACCTATTTTTCAGTGAAGCAGTCTCAATACACTTACCAGGAAAACCTGGCCAATCAAGAACAAACCTTGCGGACCACCGATACCGGTGTACGTCAAGCGTACTTGAATGTCCTCTCTGACATCAGCCAGATACAAGCCTTTCAACAGGCTGTAATTTCCGGTCAAGTGTCGCTGCGTGCCATGAAAGCCGGTTATTTGGTAGGAACCCGCACCATCGTCGATGTCCTGACAGAACAGACCAATCTTTTTAACAGCGAGCAGCAATACACCCAGGCGATCTACAATTACATCAATGACAGCTTGAGTTTGAAAGAGCAAGCAGGTTTACTGGCACCCACAGACGTCACTGCGATTAATGGTTGGCTTGCAGTCTATAATGTCCCTGGTCAAAACTCATAAAACGCCTGCACGTCTTTGATCTGCGATGCATCGGCAAGCAACATCAAGAGGCGATCAAAGCCTAGGGCAACGCCAGAACAAGAAGGGAAGCCTGCTTCGAGAGCGGCCAGGAGTTTTTGATCAACGGGAACAGGCGGAAGATTTTCGGCGGCGCGACGGGCCAAATCTTCTTTAAAACGTTGGGATTGGAGGGCGGGGTCCATCAATTCGTAGTAACCGTTGGCGAGTTCAAGGCCTTTCCAGTAC
>CAYGFJ010000233.1:0-2852 GCA_964349115.1 uncultured Francisellaceae bacterium | reverse complement strand
CCCCAAGACACTGGATATTCAAACTGCTTTTTAGAATCGAGCAAAAGCTTGACAGCATCCGTGTAATCCATACGGACAAAGCCTACTTCGGCCACATGCGTTAAACGCTCAATCACGGTTTTGTCGACCCACTCATTGAAAAATGCCATGTCATCGACACGGGTTTTTAAAACAGAAGCAATGACGTGCTTCAGCAGCCCTTCAGCCAAATCTGCATCGTCGGCCAAATCGGCAAAAGCCACTTCGGGCTCAACCATCCAAAATTCTGCCAAATGGCGACTGGTGTTGGAATTCTCCGCCCTAAACGTAGGCCCAAAGGTGTAAATCTTGGACAGGGCCTCAGCATAACATTCGCCATTCAATTGACCGGAAACCGTGAGATAAGCCTCTTTGCCAAAAAAAAGCTCTTTGGAGTCTAAGGTCGAGACACGAAACAGCTCCCCTGCCCCTTCACAATCGCTTGCGGTAATCAAAGGGGTGTTGACCCAGATAAAACCTTGTTCATCAAAATACTGATGAATCGCCCGCGCTGCTGCATGCCGAACACGCGCCACCGCGCCAATGATATTGGTTCTGGGACGCAAATGTGCAAACTCTCGCAGATGCTCCATCGTGTGCCGCTTGGGGGAAACGGGATAAGTTTCAGGATCGTCGATCCAGCCAAAAACTGTGACGCTGCTGACTTGAATTTCGAGGCTTTGCCCTGCGCCCACAGAGGCCACCAGATTCCCCTCGACTTTGACTGAACAGTCTTTGGTAAGCTTCAAAACTTCAGAGGCATAATTGGGCAAAGTGTCTGGAACCACAGCCTGGATGCTCGCAAAACAAGACCCATCATTCACTGCTAAAAATGAGATCCCCGCTTTTGAATCTCGACGACTCCGCACCCAGCCAAAGACGCTGACCGCATCCCCTACTTGTGCGCTTTTTAAAATATTGGCAATGGATTGTTTTAACATATTTATGCTCCTCTAAAAACAAAGGGGGATTTTTTGCTGCTTACTGTGAAATCACTGAAACAGGAATACTGTGCGAACTCAATTGCTGCTTCACGATATTCATCGTGTCCTGATCCGCAAAGGGACCCACTTCAACTTGATAAGCCGCTGAGCCATTGTTTTGAACCGTGACGACTTTGGCGTCTACCCCCAGCAGTAAAAGCTGAGACAACATTTGTTGCGCATCCGCTGAATTGGGATAGCTCCCTGCACTCAAAGAGTAAGATGTACTGGCAGTTGAAGCAGCCGGCGCAGCGGCTGAAGATGCCGAAGCCGCTGAAGTTGTCGCTACAGCTGTGGTCGTTGCTGTGCCAGTGGAAATGGTGGCCACAGGCGCTGCCGTGGTGGATGAACTGCCATCATTGGCAGGGGTGGTCGCCGCTTCTGGATTATTGCCCGAGGGCAACACCGAGTAAAAATCAAATTGTGGGCTGCCCGAAGCGGATGAGACAGAAGCAGACCCTTGCGCGGCCTTGGCTGAGAGTTTCACCCCTTTATTCAAATGCTGACGATACGCCGAGCCCAAAACCACCGCGACAATCACCGCCACCACAATGTACAACAATTTCTTACTGCTGGCCGCCGCTTGAGCTTGTTGATTTTTATCAATCGCCGTCCGCGCAAGACCTGGTTTTTCTGGCCGAGGCTTCATCTCCCGAGGAGGCTCTCTCACAATTTTGGCATAGTCTTTCAAACGTTGATTCCCAAAGACAAACAAGTGTCCGACACTATACCCCCTCCCCCCAATCCTTGGCAAGATGACGAAGGCCTGCTATCATGCCGATCTCAATTCGGAGTGTAGCTCAGCCTGGTGGAGCGCTGCTTTCGGGAAGCAGAGGCCGGAGGTTCGAATCCTCTCACTCCGACCACATCATCATTGACATTCAACCATTTTCGATTCATCATGTACATTATGAATGTACATCGAGAATGAACATGCCCCAAGTTAATGTCACTGATTTTCGTCGTCACCTTTTTGATTATCTTTCCACGATAGAAAGAGAACCCATTGATTTAACCCTTCATGGCAAGATTATTGCAAAAATATCCCCCATTGATAGTATCCAAGCACAAGCGCGTGCGCGTTTGTTAAACACACGAAAAACAGCTAAGATTGTCGATCTTGATTCTCCACTTGATCTTAATTGGACTGCTGATGAAAAAAATTCTACTTGATACCCATGCTTTATTATTTGATGCGCTAACCCCTGATCGTCTGAGCCAAAAAGCAAAACTCATGCTTGAAGAGGGTAACGAACTCTGTTGCTCTGCAATATCTCTTTGGGAAATCGCTATGCTCTTGCGCAAAGGACGCATTCTCATTGAGCAAGACCATGAGGCTTTTATTACTGATGTTCTCTTGTCCCGAGACATTAAAATTCTTCCCTTAACTTTGCCCATTGCGATCAAAAGTCAAATCTGGACAGTTCACCATAAAGACCCTGCTGACCTTATCATTGCTGCCACGGCCTTATTTCACAAAATCCCTTTGTTAAGCTGCGACCACGCCTTAGCAAGTTTCGACGGCATTACAGTGATATGGTAACCCCCCCCATCGCCCTCTACATCCACTTCCCCTGGTGCGTTAAAAAATGCCCGTATTGTGATTTCAACTCCCATGCCCTGTCAGGCAATTTGCCGGCTGAGGCTTATATCAATCGCTTGATTCAAGATTTTCAGCACACTTGGGATCAGCCCCCTCCACCCCAACCCTCTTCCGCAAGGGAGGAGGGGGATCCCCTACTCAAAAGTATTTTCATGGGCGGGGGCACGCCGAGCTTGTTCTCCGCAAAAGAATTGTCGCCCTTGTTTGAAGCCATCCTGCCCCATTGCGAAAAAGACCTGGAAATCACT
>CAYGFJ010000232.1:0-2880 GCA_964349115.1 uncultured Francisellaceae bacterium | reverse complement strand
GTATTGGGCTCTGCGCCATAACGGGTCGATGCCCCTGAAAAAATCTTGGTGTTGGTGGCCAATTGCGTGTGCACTTCAATGCCAATCACTGTTTCCCACATGCTAGACCCCTCCCATTTTTGGATGTTGGGTATGCCAATCCGTCACTTTTTGATACTGATGAGCCGCATTCAAAATCCGCCCCTCTTCAAAATACTGCCCAATAATCTGCAGCCCCACAGGCAACCCCTTCACAAACCCAGCGGGCACAGACACCGCGGGCAAACCGGCCAAACTCACAGGCAAGGTGTAAATATCAGATAAATACATGGCCACCGGATTGTCCCCTTTTTCTCCAATCTTAAATGCAGGTGTGGGCGTCGTGGGCCCCATGATGACATCCACATTTTTAAAGGCTTCAATAAAGTCTTGGCTAATCAAACGACGCACTTGCTGGGCTTTGCGATAATAGGCATCGTAATAGCCTGAAGACAGCACATAGGTCCCAATCATAATGCGACGCTTGACCTCGGTGCCAAAACCTTCGCCACGAGAGCGGGCATACAAGTCCACTAAATCTTTGGGGTCTTCACAGCGATAGCCATACCGCACGCCGTCAAATCGCGACAAATTGGAAGAGCATTCCGCGGGCGCAATCACATAATAAGCCTGCAGCGCGTAATCACTGTGTGGCAAGCTGATCTCGACCAAAGTTGCGCCCATACGCTCATACTCTTTCAGCGCTTGCTCGACTGCTTTGATGACTTCAGGGTCTACGCCGTCGACTGCAAAATACTCCTTGGGTAAACCAATGCGCAAGCCTTTCAAAGGCTGGTTTAAATCAGCCGCATAATCAGGCACTGGTACATCACAAGAGGTTGAATCGCGTTCATCTTTCCCCGCCATGACTTTCAAAAGCAAAGCGCAATCTTCAGCAGTATGCGCGAGCAACCCCGCCTGATCCAAACTCGATGCAAAAGCCACCATTCCAAACCGGGATACGCGTCCATAAGTCGGCTTTAATCCCGTCACGCCCGTCATCGCCGCAGGTTGGCGAATGGACCCTCCGGTGTCTGTCCCCGTTGCAACAGGCGTGAGACCCGCCGCCACGGCCGCTGAGGAACCGCCCGACGACCCTCCGGGAATATAATCCGTATTCCAAGGATTGTGCACTGGTCCATAAAAGCTATTTTCATTCGACGAACCCATGGCAAATTCATCCATATTGAGCTTGCCCAGCATCACCATGCCTGCTGCATTAAATTGCTCTACAACATGCGCATTATAAGGCGAAATAAAGTTGTCCAGCATTTTGGATCCACACGAGGTTTTAATCCCTTTCGTGCAGAAAATGTCTTTCTGTGCAATAGGCAGCCCAGTCAGCAATCCAGCTCCGCCTTTGTTTCGCAAAGCATCTGCCGCCTTGGCCTGAGCAATCGCTGCGTCTTCTGCAATCGTAATAAACGTATTCAGGCGCGCTTGATTTTCCTTGATCGCTTTCAAATAATCCTGCGTGATTTCAAGCGAGGACAGCTTTTTTTGAGTCAATAAATCGACGAGTTCTTTCACAGTATAAAACGGCATAATCTTTTCCTATTCAATGACTTTGGGGACCAAATACAAACCTGCCATAATGGCAGGCGCCGTGCTTTGGAGAAGATCGCGCTCATTGTGTTCGGCGACTACATCAGCACGCAGCGGCGTTGCACCGTCATGCACCTGAGACATCGGCACCACCCCATCAGTGGGAATGGCCAATAGGCTCTCCTCCAGCTTCAAAATCTTGGCCAAGGCCTCCTGATAAAAAGCAATGTCCTGATCATTCATCGCAATCCGCGACAATTCTGCCATCCGCCTGACCGTTGCAGCATCCATGTAAGCCTCACACATTGAAATGAAGGGCGATACTTTATATCAATTTCAGCTTCTTTACAAAAAAACCATGCTCGTATCGTTTAGTTCAAAGCAATCTGATCAGCCTTAATGATGACACGCTTCGCCTGTTCACGGATGATCGGCGCATCAATGCTCTTCAGCCGGCTCAAGTGCTCAATACTAGATTTTGCTTCTAAACAATGGTGCTCTGTTTCAAGATGAATAGTGTGGCTCTCAATATTCAGTTTTCCGGCTTGAATTTCAACGTTTTCACCAAGCTGGAGCGTGCTTTTTTCTGCCTGTGTTTCGCTGATGGCAAGAATCAAAACCTTGTTTTTCAAAACCACCAAAACCACTTCATCTCCAATGCTGGGCTTCATCAAACAACTGGCACAGACTTTTGCCACAACCAACGAACCTGCCATCATCACTTCATAACCTTCAGTTTGTTCACTTAAGACCATGCCACTCTCAAAAAAAGGAGCACTTAAGTTTTGTTTCGGAAATGTAATGAGTTCTGCCATGAAAGATCTCTTGTATAGGTGATTTTGGGGGCAGTTTAATCTATATTCTAATTAGAGTCAAGAAAAAATGATCTTTTTATTGCCGCACGCACTCCACCAAAAACTTGACCTTCTCAGGGTCAATATCCGGCGTAATCCCATGTCCCAGATTAAAAATATGGCCGGTCTTGCCCCCAAAATCTTGCAGAATCCGCGCAACTTCACGCTCGATGACTGCATCCGAGCTGCGCAAAATCGCAGGATCCAAATTACCCTGCAGCGCATAATCATCACCCAACAGCGCTTTGGCTTTTGCAATAGGCGTTTGCCAATCTAAACCAATCACTGAGGCGGCGCTTTTTTGATATAAATGCAACCAGGCCCCACCCCCTTTGGTAAACAAAATCGTGGGCAAATCAGGATAACGGTGGGACAGGCCCTCAATGATTTTTTCCATATAAAACAAGGAAAATTCCTGATAGGCTGACTCAGATAAAACACCACCCCAGGTGTCAAACAACAT
>CAYGFJ010000231.1:0-2881 GCA_964349115.1 uncultured Francisellaceae bacterium | reverse complement strand
GGGTTGGGGTGGAGGGGAAGCGCTTCGCAACGCGACACAAGAGACCAGGCGACTTATGCTTCCAAAATGTTTGGCCACCCAGGCGGCCAGGTATTTCTGCCAAGGCTTGCGAGAGGTTTCCAGCATCTTGCCCATGAGGGCGCCTGTGTTAATGCGCACAGGACAACTCAATTCACACAGCCCTGTCTTGGCGCAGGTGTCGATGCCTTGATCATCAAAGCCTTTGAAAGGCTTCCCCGCTTTTTGCGCATCGCGTAAAACAGCAATTCTCTGGCGCGGTGTCAGGCTCAAATTTTTAGATGGACAGACTTTTTCGCAAAAGCCACACTCAATGCATGCATCAACCAAGGGATCAACGGGGGCAAAGGTCTTCAAATGCTTGCAATGCAGGGCTGGATCTGCTGACAAAATAACATCGGGATTTAAGAGGCCATCAGGGTCGAGCAGCTTTTTGATGTCTTTCATCAAGGCATAAGCCTCACTTCCCCAGGCTTTTTCGACAAAGGGCGCCATATTGCGACCAGTGCCGTGTTCGGCTTTGAGCGCGCCATCATGAGTCAGAACCAAGTCCACCAAAGCGCGCATGAAGGCATCATAATGGGCAATGCCTGCCTCAGAATCAAAGTCTTCTTCTAAAAGAAAATGCAGATTACCGTCTTTCACATGGCCAAAAATGGCAGCGTTGCGATAATCATATTCTTGAAAGAGGGCACGCAAAGCTTTACAAAATGCAGGCAGCTTGAGTGGTGGGACAGCGACATCTTCATTGATGAGGGCCGTGCCAGGCGTTCTTGCAGCCGCAATGGTGGGAAATATGCCTTTGCGTATATTCCAGAGTTTATGGTAGGCAATGCGTTCACTCATAAAATCCGTTGAATGAACAAGTTGTGGCAAAGTGGGCAGAAGACTTTTGATTTCTGTCATCAAGGCCTGCAATTCATCCTCAGACTCTGCTTTGAGATCAATCAGCAGTGCTGCAATAGAAAGAGCAGTGTTGGGTGAAAGTTTTGCTGCCTCTAAAGATTGGGCATCCATTACTTCCAAGGCAGCGATTTTCTTTTTTGGCAAGAGGAGTGATGCAACGCAAGCGGCTTCCAAGCTTCCAAAAAAGACCAGGGCAGCGCTTTCAAAGGCGGGGGTGGGCAGGGTTTTATAACTGATTCCCGCAATAAATCCGAGGGTTCCCTCTGAGCCAATCATCAAATGCGTCAGGATGTCGATGGGGTCAGTGAAATCAATCAGGGCATTTAGGCTGTATCCCAAGGTGTTTTTGATTTGGTATTGAGAGACAATTTTTTGTCTCAAAATGGGGTTCATCAAGACCCTCTGACGCAGGGCAGTCAAGCCCTCTAAAAGCGAGGCATGGCTTTTTCGAAAAGCGGCCACAGACGAAGAGGTGTGGGTGTCCAAAAGCGCTCCATCAGCAAGAATCAGCCGCATACCATGCAAGGTGTGATAGCTGTTACTGTCAATTCCACAACACATGCCACTGGCATTGTTGGCAGCAATCCCCCCAATTTTACAGGCGTTGATGGAAGCGGGGTCGGGCCCAATTTTTCGGCGATAGGGGGCTAAGAATAAATTGGCCTCAGAACCAATGACCCCAGGCTCAAGATAAATAATCTCACCATGTGCCAAAATTTTGTGGCCACGCCAATTATTTCCCAAGACCACCAAAATGGAATCTGTTTGCGCTTGTCCAGACAGGCTGGTGCCCGCAGCGCGAAACGTTAAGGAAAGCTTCTTCTTTCTGGCCAGGCGAAGAGCAGCGCGAATGGCGGCTTCGCTTTCCACTTTAATCACCATTTTCGGGATGAGCAAATAAAGGCTGGCATCATGCGCATAGGCATGCCGATGAAGTTCATCTTTAAAAATATGCAAGCCAGCCGATAAGCCGGGTTCTGTCATGGGCAATCATCAATGATTAAAGCGGTGTCATATTCTATCTGAAGGGGGCCTCTAAAAGCAAAAAGCCTCGGCTTCAAGCCAGAGCAAACGCATCTTAACTGAATCTCGCAGTGATGGCCAGTAGACTCCCTATTGACACCTATTCTGTGCTTCGGTAGACTTCCGCCCCTTATGTTCCCTGGTAGCTCAGTCGGTAGAGCAAATGACTGTTAATCATTGGGTCACTGGTTCGAGTCCAGTTCAGGGAGCCATTTTATCGTAAGGAGCAAGCATGGCCCTGATTGATGACATTATCAAACATTGGCAATCCTTCAAAAATCCTTTGATCAACGATATTTTAATTAATCTTGAAAAGCTTGAAAAAGACAATCTCCCCCTAACGTCTGCCGAAATTGAGGCTGTTCAAACTTTTTTGGACCGTTTGAACACGGTTGCGGTGGCGGGGGTCGACGAACAAGACATGATTTACACTTTAAATCAGCTGCCTGCGGCGTATATGTTGTATATCATTCATAAAATGCAGACCTTAAACAGTGATTTGGTGATCAAATTGATTAATTATACCCAGAAGTTTCGCTCGAAAGATCCTGAGATTGAAAAGTTTTTTCAACGGAACATGGTCTTTGAAAAGTCCCAATTGTTGGGGCGGATTTTTTCCGAAAAACGCATGCAAGAAGTCTTGGATGCATTGTAGAACCCTCCACAACTGGACCCCGTCGCTCGGGAAAAATGTCTTTATTGATCCATCAGCTGTCGTGAGTGGCCAAGTAGTTTTGGGTGATGATGTATCCATTTGGCCTCAATGTTCAGTGCGGGGCGACTTGTTGCCCATCGTGATTGGCGCGCGCAGCAATATTCAAGATGGTTCAGTCTTGCACACCACACAAAAAAGTAGTTATAACCCAGACGGCTTCCCTTTGACCATCGGCGAGGATGTCACCATCGGTCACAATGTCATTCTTCATGGCTGTAC
>CAYGFJ010000230.1:0-2907 GCA_964349115.1 uncultured Francisellaceae bacterium | reverse complement strand
GTGCAAGCACTTTGAATAATAGAAAGCCCTATTGCAGTGCTTTGTCGCCGTCTGTTGCGGGAGTCATTTTCGATTCTAACAATTATCGCGCAACGATTTTTATCAATCCAAAATATTTAAGTGCTGAGCAGGAAAAAGAAACTGGCCCGCATTTGGGAGATTCAACTGCTGGATTTTCTTATTTGGGCAATAATGTCCTGTCCCTTGCCACCTCTTCTGGAACCAATACTTATTCTTTGAATAATCAGAGTATTTTTGCGGATGGCAATGGGGCGCTCAATATCAACTCAAACATTACTCAAACGGATGTGGCGCCGACAGGTGGGGCAGGGGGCACATCCAGCACGGCCTACGCCTTGCAGACAGTCAATGTGACGCGTTTTAGCAATGGTAAGTATTATCAATATGGCATGTTCAACCCGATTACAGGCAATTTTATTGGCGCTCCACCAGTGATTGGCGTATCGATGCAAAATTATGGCATTTTGCCTGCAGACACTGTGGGCAGTCCGATTGAAGTCTTTTTGCCTCTGCCCTCGCAGGTCACGGTGTATAAAAACGGATACCTTATTTCCAGTCAAAGCTTTGACTCGGGGAAGCACTTTTTGGACACCAGCTCTTTTCCAACGGGTTCTTATGACATCACTTTAAAGATCATCAATAACATTGGACAAACCACTACGCAGACACAATTTTTTGTCAAGCAAAGTGCGTTGCCGCCAAAAGGACAGCCGAATTATCAAGTCAGTTTGGGCATCTTGCAAACCACAGAAAGCAGCACGTTCAGTGGTAATAATCTGAGCCTGCCCAGCTTTATCAAAGAGCCCATTTTTACTTATGCTGAAACGCGTGCTGTGGGGTACAGCTTTGGTTTGCAGTCAGCGATTGTCTCCAACTTCAATCGGGCCTATTTGACTGAAACCTTGACCTATTATGGTGTGGATTGGCAGTTGGCCCCTGGCGCTTTAGTTTCCAATAATAAGCAATATGGCGCTTTATTTAATGCGTCATTCACTCCAGTGTCTTTTCCTAATTTTAACTTTACCTCCAACAATCAGAAAATTTTCAATCCAAATAATGGCAATAATACAGCTTCAGCCAATCAAACAGGACCTGATTTTTCTCCTGTGTCCGCCAGTACTTTGCAGTCCACCAACACGGCCACCTGGGCGATTGGTCAGTCAGCCAATTTGAGTTTGAGCTTGCAATACAATGCAGCCCAAAATGAAGCAGGCCAGACCCAATATGGCGCTTCATGGACGCAGACCTTGTTTACCAGCCCATTGATGACTTGGCAATTGAGTGGATCAGCCACTGATTCAACAGGCAGTACGCCCACGTACTCGATTGGGTTGAATGCGTCGTTCAATGCAGTGTATGACATTGGCTTGAATGCAGGGGTGGGATATAGCAATGCCAACACCATTACCAACAGCAATGGTTCTTCTTACAATGTCTACAAACCCACTTACAATGTGGGCGCAAGCAAAGAATTCTATTGGGGTGAGAACCAGGCAAATAATATGTCTCTGAATGCGACAGCCAGCCGGTCTTACAGTAGTGACAGCAATATGTTGACCAGCAACTTTACGACCAATCTCTTTGAGGGGGCCCTCTCCTTTAGCAATACAGTGTCGAGAAACTTCACCAATGACAATGGCAACATCAACTCGACATCCAGCGCTGTCAACCAAGTCACAGGTAATATCACCAGCGATATGGTTTACTCCCATGGTCACTTCTCATTTGGCTACCAGCAGGGCAGTTTGTCAGGACTGATGGTGGATGTCGCTGCTCCTGAAAAAGCCAAGGTGGATGTCTTTGTCAACAACAACAAAGTGGGGCAGCTTGAAACCAATTCCGCCAAGGCATTTTACGTCCCCTCTTATGCGAGCTATGGCGTCACTATTCAACCTGCAGGGCAAGCGCAGTTTGGTTTTGATGACCGGCCTAAGCAAGTGACTTTATATTCTGGAAACGTTCAGTACCTGACCTGGAGCTTGACAGAAGAATATGTGCTCTTCGCCCAGATTGTGGATGCCAACAACAAGCCTCTGCCCAATTTGCTTTTGATCTCTAAAAATCCCAGTGACTTTACGGTCACGGATGACAGTGGCTACCTCCAAGCCAGCCTTCCCAGTGATGCCACTACTTTGAGTTTCAAGAATATTGATGGGGTGGTCTGTACGGTCACTTTGAATCAAAGCGAGCTTAAAAAAGAGGAATCACAAGATTTGGTGGTGTTAAACCATCCGCTTGTTTGTCGTAAATAGTGTGTCTTTAAAAAGTACGTCGTTAATTGGTGACGGTGAGCGTAACGGTGTCTGTATAAGCCCCTGCAGCAGCAACTTCTCCTGGGACCAGTGTAAAGATCAGATTGCCTGCGCCATTGCCAGGTGTTCCCCCGCCTTGTGGATAGGGCCGGCAGGGGGCCGCATTGGCTGTGGTGTCCGCCATCAGGGCTCCTCCGTTGTTAAGCGGCACTCCAACGGCATCTCGAAAATAGAAAGGGCCTTGGCTTCCAGCGCAGGGCGTATATTGCATAGTGTAGGCCAATTTATTTTGAGTGCCGGCAACGCTCATATAAAAATGGGTGTTGTCACTTGGATCACCGCCCCAGTTATTGGTGGCTGTGATTGTCAAAGTATCCATGGGATTAAACGTGCCAATGGTCAATGGAAAAGGTTTTGATGTATCCGGAGGAATGTCAGAAGGGACGCTTCCAAAATCAATCTGGTTGGATGGGGGGAGAGTCCCTGATCCCATGTACATGGGAATTTGATCATCTGAAATCGTTACTGTAAAAGTGCTGGTCGCACACACAGCCAAATTGCAGGCCAGCAGCGAGGAAGCGGGCAGGCAGAGCAAGAGGGGGAAGAGGCAGGTGATTTTTTTCATGTTCGAGAG
>CAYGFJ010000229.1:0-2908 GCA_964349115.1 uncultured Francisellaceae bacterium | reverse complement strand
TGTCTTTTATTAAAACTTTGGATTATGTGATTCACAATGCAGCTACAGAAGGCTATCTAAAATCGCTCGAAAAGCTTTCATTGACCGAGCTTCGTGAGGTCCTTCGACTTAATTTTGAGACGCCGTTTTTACTGACCCAAAAATTGCTTCCTCGCATGAGTCAAAAAGCACGCATTTTACACATATCTTCAGGCTTAGCTCATGAAGCTTTGGCGGGAGTCGCCGCTTACTGTATCAGCAAAAGCGCGCTGTATATGCTTGGTCGCTGTTGGAATGAAGATTTGAAAGGGCGTTCGGTTTTAGTCGGTTCTTTTGATCCTGATATCGTAGGAACTTCTATGCAAGAGAGGCTGCGTAATAGCAATAAAGAGGAGTTCATTAGCCAGCCGATTTTCAAGGATATTAAAGAAAATGAGCTGTTACGAGAACCCGCAGATATTGCCAAGAGAATTGAGCAGTTCCTGCTTCACACTTCTGACGCTGAGTTTGTTGAGAAAGAGTGTAAGCTGAATTAATGCTAAGATGACCAAATCAACCGTTTCGTTTAAGGGATTTTAAGATGCCTCACCTGACCTTAAGACATAGCAGCAACCTAAAAGATGCAGATTTTTTACCTTTTTTTCAAAAGGCTCATATGGTTTTATGCGAGCTGCTCAATGTAAAATCTAGTTCTTGCAGTAGTATGGTGACTCCCCACCAGCAATACCTGATAGGCGACGGAGAAATGCATAATGCATTTGTCCATTTAGATGTATTGGTTAAAGCTGAAAGGTATACAAAAGAGCTTCTCAAGAAGGCAAGCCAGAGCCTTTTCAATGAATTAAGTCATTACTTAGCATTAACAGATGCCTCTCAAGCAAAGGCATCTGTTGATGTGTTCGAAACAAGTTATTTTTCTAATTGATGAGTGCATATGAAAAATTATGTTAAAGCATTTCACATAGACAGGTTATTAGTTTTGCCACTGATCGCGCTGTTGGTTTGGTTGACTCTGACCTTTTTCGTGATAGCAGATCATTTTGCAAAAAACATAACTGCAATTACGCAGATTATTGAAATGGGGATAGATGTTACAAATATTGGGTTAGTCGCCTGTCTTTTCAGGCGTAGCATGAGCAAGGCGAGCGATATATGGTTGTTGTTTTCAGTTTGCTTCTTATTCAGCGTAGATGTTTTGTATTTTATCGTTTATTCGTCGCCACATCAGATGAGATTTATCTTTGTATTTGATGCAGCACATTTCGCATACTTCTTTTTTACCATTATGTTTGCGCTGCTTATTCTATTAAAGTATGTGCTCAAGCCCAAAAAATTCCTCTTCGCGCTCTTACTGATGGTTTTTATTGATATTGGTATATTTGCAGTCTTTTCGATTGATACCCGATATTTATCTGATCATATTTCTTTGAGAAATAATATACAAATTACCCAGTCAAGTGCTGATTTGCTTCTATTCAGCTTGGCATTTTTATGGTTGATTTATTCCAGGACTGTAGGATCAGCAATGATTGCTGCTGGATATATCGTATGTACAGCTAGCGAATTTATGATAACGTCCTGTTACATGACGAATACAATAGGTTTGCTGGCATACACAGAGTTGGTCTGGATGTTAGGGCTAATTTTCATTATGGCAGGAATGGTATCAACCATCATTAATCGTCAATACAATACGCAAAAGTGGCTGGAAACTGATACAACGATCAAGACAAGTCTAACTTTCAACACATTTTTTGTAGTTGTCTTTAGCTTGATCCTGTTTTTCATGATCTTGAAGGAATTTTCGGTGGTCAATGAGAGTTTCTACATATTTTTTCCAACCATTATCATGGTCACTACTTTAGTGATCACTGTATTTTCAATAATATCCAGCAGGATGATAGTACGACCCCTGTTGCAAATACAAAACGATATTGAAACATCTTTAAACAACAGCGAGGAAGATGCATCAAAAGGCAGCTTTGTTCTAAATAATCCGAGAGGTTATAGCGAGATCAAAAATATCGAAACAAAAATTAAAACATTAATATCCTATGTAAACCATCAGTCTAAAAATGCTGCTATTGGGGCCATAACAGTACAAGTCGCCCACGACATCCGTTCGCCATTGGTCAGCCTTCAGCAGTATGTTGATGAAATAAATACCCCCCTGCCAGAGTCAGACAAAATTTTTCTGCGAAATGCGCTGACAACGATTAACGACATCGCCAACACCATGGTTTCTCGCTACAAAGGGGTTGAGCAGCCAGAGATAGGCTGTCATGTGCTCATTGTGCCCTGCATATTAGAGGTCTTGTCAGCAAAACGTATGGAGTATAAAGACCAAAATATCCATTTTGATCTGGTTGTTGAAAGTCCGATTGATCACTTCACTTTGACTCACACGCGCCCGGCGGAGTTGAGGCGTGTCTTTTCAAACCTCCTCAACAATGCAATCAATGCTATGTTGCCAGAGGGAGGAGGACGGATACGGCTGACGGTGGCAGGAAGCTTTTTAGGCTGTAGCATTATTATCACAGACACTGGCTGCGGCATATCGGAAGAGCGCTTGGCGGATTTGCTATCAGACCACCCCTCGAAGCAAGCCAAAATTGGCTTAGGCTTGGCCCATGCCAAAGCCTATTTTAAAGAAATCGCAGGGGACTTTGAAATTAAATCAACCCCAGGGAAGGGCACTGAAGTTTATCTTTCTCTGCCAAAAATTCCAGACCCATCCTGGCTCATCACACACTGCCAAATTCACGATGAAACCGTCATCATCATTGACGATGTTCAATCCATCCATGATGCCTGGCAAAGAAAGCTCAAAGAAATTGGCGTCAAAGCCTTGTATTTCAAGAGCCCAGAGGAGTTTTTTGATGCCCTCCATCAGCTCCATCCCCCACTCATTATTTTCTCAGACTATGAG
>CAYGFJ010000228.1:0-2953 GCA_964349115.1 uncultured Francisellaceae bacterium | reverse complement strand
AAATTCATCCAGATCATTTAAATCCGTCCCGCCGTTGCTCAAAGCCAGCTGACGTTTTGCGTGGTTGAAAGGATCTTTGTATTGGATTTTGACCCCCTCCACTTGTTGTTCTGCCTTTACAATGCATCCAATGGCTTTGTCTGATTTGTTTAACATGACTGACTCCTCGTTGTTATTGTTTATTTTGCGTTAAAATCTTCATTTTATTTTCGAACATAGCAGCTTTCCTTGCTTACAGTTACAGAAGATTGTTCGAGTTTTTTTATAGTACTCAACTCAGCATGCGACTTCAATCCAATCAAATTTCAACTGAAATACATGACTTAACTTCGTGTTGTTATTTTAACTTTAAATTTACATATTTAAATCACATATTAAAATGACGATCCTGCAAAACTTAATTGCAATACATTATTACTTATGCTACTTTCGTAAATCTATCATCCTAAATCTGAAAAATCATGCGCAACACTATCTGTCATGGCGTTGAGGAGCTTAGCTGGAGCGAGGCACGGCAATACGCAGCGAAAGGTTGTATGGAGCTATTTTCAATATTGGATGAGATCGACCCAGTCGAACAATATACATTTATCAAGGTCAAGTATCCTTTTGGTGATTTGATCATGCATGATGATGCTGTTTACCTTCCTATGGAAGGTAAAAAAAGCGTACCTTTGAACGATCCAGAAGTTCCAAAAAGTCTCAAGGATAAGCTAGGGTATCGCTCCATTCCATTTGGGATCTTGACTGAAAACCCAGTTGAGGTGTATCGAGAAACTGAAGATCGAGTATTTTCAGTTGAGCTCTCTACCCCAAATAAAGGCATAGAGATTGGTATTTTTGAATACTTTGGCCTGACTCCCTGCTTCTCTGTTTCATCAGGTGCGCGGTCACTTTTCATGGTTCCAAAAATCTCTGAAACGCGTCATCATAAAAAACTGATGAAAAGCCATGGCCTGAACTGCTTTCAGCCAAAAAATGTTCTCAAGCATTGGCACGTCTTTAAAGAACTTTATGGCAGCCCATCATTTAAAACGAAATGGGAATCTGAAGTTTTGTTTTTAACTAAAGCCTGGGACGACGGCTTGCTCAAGCATAAGAAGTCTCACAGCTGGAATAAGTTGCTAAATTATCTCTATAAAAAAGGCTTTGAACACTCGGAGTTGGGCCGTCGTAAGCTTGTTTTGGATGTGTTGTGGCAAAAAGTTGCTGTCATTTTGGATCAGGAGGGATATAAGCCAGACAGTTATGCTATTGATACATTAAGGCACCTCATTTACATATTTCTTGGTGGAACCTCAGGCAGTAGGCCAGCCATTGATGACTATTCAGGGCCAATTACTGAAATCCAAAAAATATATCTGGAGTGCTATAACCTGGAGCAGATTCCAACAATTATGCGGCCTTATCAATTTTCAATTGAACAAAACATCCCTGTGTATTATTCCATGCAGAACCCTATGATGATTTCATCTACACCTTTGCAAAAGCAAATGCCCACTATTATTGAAGAAATGCGAAATGTCATGATGCTCAAGTCAACCATGGGTCATAATTATGGGAATATTAAAATTAATAATATTAGGCTTCACGACCTAATTAGCTCGATGAAACTGGAGTTTTTTCATCGCGATAACTACTCCTACGGTCAGGATATTCGACCAACTTCTGAGATTCCCGCCCAAGACAAAGACTTTCTGTTCAGCCCGATTAAGAAAGAAGGCCTGCAATTTGCAGACAATGGTTCATTCATTGGGGGTTGCATTAAAATCACGCGGCATGAGAATGCCTAAGGAGCCTGTCTTGAAAACGCTAAAACCTTTTATGATGGTGCTGATCGCTTCACTGTTATTTTTCTACTCATTTGGTTTGAACAATATCTTTAATTCGTTAGAGCCCTACCTTGCAAAGTCCTTTCACCTTTCGTCTGCAAGCATGGGAGTTATTTCTAGTGTCTTCTTCTATGCTGAAATTATATTGCTTGTTCCGGCCGGAATCATCTCAGATCGTCTTTCACCGAAAAAGCTTATCCCTCTTGCTTTGCTAGTATCTGCATTGAGTGTGCTCATCACAGCCCATTCTTACTCAGTCACAATACTGATATTGGCAAGAATTTTAATGGGCATTGGGGGTGCTTTTAGCTTCATTTCCTGTGTACGTGTTGCTGTAAATTGGCTGAACCCAAAACAGTTGGCACGAGGTACTGGATTAATTGCTACAATGGGTATTCTGGGAGGGTTGATTGTTCAGATGCCACTGACCTACTTGATCGAAAAACTAAACTGGCGTGAAGCAATGCTTATAATGGGTATCTTTGGCTTGGTTTTGACTATTATTGTGTATGCGCTTCTTGAAGATCGACCGCACTCTGAATCCCTCATGATAGGCAGCATAAAACAAATAGACATAGGAATTTTAGCGCGGCTAAAGCTTGCTTTTTTGAGTCGTCAAAATATTATCTGCGGCCTCTACACAAGCCTAATGAACTTGCCCATTTTTCTATTAGGTGCCATGTGGGGAATTGCTTATCTAACTACCGTTAACCATCTATCAGAACTTCTGGCAGCAACTGTTTGTAGCATGCTGTTTTTTGGCATGATGGTTGGCTCCCCACTCGTGGGGTTTATTTCTGATAAATGGGGCAGCAGAACAAAGCCAATGCGGCTGGGTGCACTGATATCTCTCTTCTTGATACTGCTGATTATTGTCTCCAAGTCGAATAACTTAGCTATCTTATTGATGCTTTTTTTCTTGCTAGGGTTTATTTCCAGTACACAGATGATTGCCTACCCCACAGTGATCGAAAGCAATTCCAGTCATATTAGCAGCTCAGCTACATCTGTGATTTCAATTTTAGCTATGGCAGGTGGTGCAGTGATGCAACCACTCTTTGGATATATTGTCTCAAAACAGGGTGCCCGTTTAGGAATGGCGCACACGATGGGATATAAAG
>CAYGFJ010000227.1:0-2956 GCA_964349115.1 uncultured Francisellaceae bacterium | reverse complement strand
ATTCAGGAGAAACATTAGGCGATCTTCCTTGTGTGCTGTGTTACCACAACTTTGGACACGAAGTCGCACAAACTGCATTGATAACAGAATGCTGGCTTTTGTTGAAGTAAATGAGGCACTTGGTCCAACTCCGCCACACAATGCGAGATATAAGGATATTCTATTGCGATGATGGCATTCCTGGAATGAAGGACTTTGATGTCAAGCCCGTGGATGATGTTGTTGATACAAGGCTTGAAGCCGAGCTGTGGCAACGTGGGTATAGATCGTGGTGGTGCTGACACTGCTATGCCCCAGCAGCATTTGAACCACCCTCAAATCAGCACCATGATTGAGAAGATGAGTGGCAAATGCATGACGAAGGGTGTGGGGAGAAAGATGCCCAGCTATGCCTGCCTGTTCAGCATACCCACGAATGCGATACCAAAAGGCTTGGCGGGTCATGGCCCCTCCCTTTTGACTTAAAAAAATAATATTGTCTGCCTGACCCCGTAGTAAGTGATCACGTGCTTCGGACAAATACGTTTGCAGCCATTGTTGGGCCTCTTCGCCAATGGGTACCAGGCGTTCTTTATTGCCTTTGCCCATGATTTTGATGATGCCAGGGGGCATCTCGACACGGTTTAAGCGCAGACTTACCAATTCAGAAATCCGCAATCCTGAAGAATACAGCAGTTCCAGCATGGCTTTGTCCCGCAGGCCGACGGGAGAACTGAGATCCGGCGCGTCCAACAGCAATGCCACTGTTTCTTCTGACACACTATGGGGCAAGGCATGGCCCAATTTGGGAGAATCAATCTGGGCTGTAGGATCTAAAGTCACCTGTTTTTCTTCTTTCGCCCATTGATAAAAATGCCGCAAAGAAGACAGAAACCGGGCATTGCTGCGGGCTGTTACTTTCTCATGATATTGATGCATTAAATACGCCTGAACATCTACCTCAGCGGCAGCCTCCAGAACAAGACCTTTCTTTTCCAAAAACACAGCAAAATGCTCTAAATCATAACGATACGAAGCAATGGTGTTGGTGGATAAGCCCTTTGAAAGCCAACAATAATCCAGAAAGTTCAATAAGATAGGCGGGGACATTTCCTTTTGCTTGTTTTTTTATAAAATGTCATGCATTATAGCACGTGCTTTGAAGTTCTTAAGCGCCTTCCCCCTACAAACACACAACCAAAGAGAGGTTCACAATGAGTGACGCAATTGCGAATATTAGCGATGACAGCTTTGAAGCTGAAGTTTTACAATCCACCTTGCCGGTCCTTGTCGACTTTTGGGCTGAATGGTGTGGCCCCTGCCGAATGATTGCCCCCCTTCTTCATGAAATTGCAGTCGAAAACCATGGCAAAATCAAAGTGGCTAAAGTTAATGTTGATGAAGCCCAATCCATCCCTGCCAAATACGGGATCCGTGGCATCCCCACCCTTATCATCTTCAAGAATGGCAGTGTTCATGCCACCAAAGTGGGCGCTTTGAGCAAAGTCCAACTCCAAGCTTTTATCACCGACAATATCTAAAAGAAACTGCCTCATGAATTTAAATGATCTAAAGAAAAAGTCCATTGCTGAGTTAATGGAATTGGCCCAATCCCTTGGGGTTGACAATGTGGGACGTTCACGCAAACAAGAAATCATCTTCTCGATTTTAAAGTCCCACTCTCGCAAAGGGGAAGACATTTTTGGCGAGGGCGTTCTGGAAATTCTCCAAGACGGCTATGGTTTTTTGCGTTCCTCAGACAGCAACTATGTGGCCAGCCCTGATGATGTGTATGTCCCACCTCAATTGATTCGCCGTTTTAATTTGCGCACGGGTGACAGCATCTCCGGCAAAATTCGCCCTCCCAAAGAAGGCGAACGTTATTTTGCGCTGATGCATATCGACTCGGTTAATTTCGATCATCCTGAGCAAGCCAAGCAGAAAATTTTGTTCGAAAACTTAACCCCCCTCTTCCCTCAGGAACGCCTGAAAATGGAATTGGGCAATGGCTCAACGGAAGACATCACTGCTCGGATCATTGACTTGGTTTCCCCCACTGGAAAAGGCCAGCGGACATTGATTGTCGCCCCACCCAAAGTGGGCAAGACCATCATGTTGCAGAACATTGCACACTCGATTTCGCAAAATTATCCTGAATGCTATTTGATTGTCCTCCTGACGGATGAACGCCCTGAGGAAGTCACTGAAATGCGTCAAACTGTTCGCGGAGAAGTAGTTGCGAGCACTTTTGATGAACCCGCCACTCGTCACGTTGAGTTGGCTGAAATCGTCATTGAGAAAGCCAAACGTCTGGTCGAACACAAACAAGACGTTGTGATTTTATTAGATTCCATCACCCGTTTAGCCCGTGCTTACAACACCGTCGCCCCCGCTTCAGGAAAAATCCTGACAGGGGGTGTGGATGCCAACGCATTGCAACGCCCCAAACGTTTCTTCGGTGCGGCACGCAACACTGCAGAAGGCGGCAGCCTCACGATTATTGCGACGGCCTTGATCGAAACGGGCTCTAAAATGGATGATGTGATTTTCGAAGAATTCAAGAGCACTGGCAATTCAGAATTGCACTTAGATCGCAAGATTGCTGAGCGCCGCGTCTATCCTGCCATCAATTTCAACAAATCGAGCACCCGTCGCGAAGAACTCTTAACCAAACCCGATGAATTGCAACGCCTCTGGATTCTCCGCAAACTCATGAACCCCATGACTGAAATCGCCGCCATGGAATTCTTGACCGAGCATTTGAAAGAAACCAAGACCAATGATGACTTCTTTAAAGCAATGAAACGTCAGTAAATATGATGCAAGAAGGGCATTACAATGCTCACAACAATAGCCAAAATGCCCCCCATAAATAATTTGGTGAGCCAGCTAATGTTTGCCTTGATTTCTTTGATATCACCCTTAAGTTCAGAAACATCTGCTTTAAGCTCAGAAACATCTGCTTTAAGTTCAGAAA
>CAYGFJ010000226.1:0-2985 GCA_964349115.1 uncultured Francisellaceae bacterium | reverse complement strand
TTCCTAAAAAACAAAATCCCAATCAAGGGAAAGAAAGCGATGGTAATAAAAGTGTGGCGAAAACTGGGAGGGGAGTTGACGCCCACAATGGTGTGAGAATTCATATAACACTCGAGAATCAAGGCGGCCATGGCGATGCAGAAGCTGGACATCACTTGCTGCATGCTGCTGATAAAACTGCTGCCAGCGCTTGAAAGATGGCTGGGGAGGGTGGTGTAGGACAGGCCATTCATGGTGCTAAACTGGACAGAAACCAGGGCGCCGTTGGTAAACAAAATGGCCATCATCACGGGAAGTGGGGGGTGAAAACTCAAGGTGGACAGCATCAAGGTGGAGGCGATCAGAAAGGAAGAGTTGTAAATTAAGACTTTGCGAAAGCCATAGCGGGCCAAACTTTTGCTGACAAAAAACTTGGTGAAGATCATGCCAAAGGCGGCAAAAGCAGTCATTGCGCCTGACATCATGGGGCTGTATCCAAAACCGACTTGCAAAAGAAGGGGCACCAAAAAGGGGGTGGCCAAAATGCCAAAGCGCACAAAAATACTGCCGAAAAGCACCATTCTGAAGGCTGGACTGTCAAACAAATGAATGTTGATGAGGGCGCTTGCGCCACGGCGTTTGGCATAAAAATAATAGGCAGTGATGCCTGAGGCCCCCAGCAAGAGTGAGCTTACGGTAAAGAGCTCATTGAAAATGGGCTCGATCAGTGTGTCCAGCCCCATCAAGAGCAAAATCAAGCTTCCACCCAGAAGCAAAAACCCTTTGATGTCAAAGGGGTGGAGGGAGGGGTCTCTCAAGTTTGGGATGTATTTAATTGCAAAAAAGATGCCAATGAGGCCGATGGGGATATTGACAAAAAAAATGGCTCGCCAAGTCCAGTACGTGGTGAGCGCGCCCCCAATGAGTGGGCCAAAACTGGGGCCCATCAGTCCAAAGGTGGCCGTAGTGCTCATCGCAGCCACAAACTCTGTTTTTGAAAAATTGCGTAAAAACAAAAGCCGCCCCACCGGCAAAGACAAGGCACCGCCTGCCCCCTGGACAATGCGAGACAGCACCAGTTCCAGCACAGTATGCGCACATCCACACAAAATGGACCCCAGCAAAAACAGGCAGAGGGCAGAGGCAAACACCCGTTTACATCCAAATCGATCGGCCATCCATCCCGAAACAGGAATAATCACCCCTGCTGTCAGCAAATACGCCGTCAAAGCCAATTTCAAATGCAAGGGGTCAGTCTTCAAAGTATGAGCAATTTGCGGCAAAGCCGTATTGATGATGGTGGCATCCAGGCCTTCCATAAAGAAAGCGCAGGCGACAATGACGATAATAATGCGTTGGCTTCGGGTCATCCTGTGCATTTTACCGGTAGCCTTGATAAAAGAAAGCCCCTGCATCAGCAGAGGCTTGGATCATGCTTTTTCATTCTCGCAAAAGCGAGCATTGAGGATTAGCGACCTGTGGGGGGTGAGTCAGCAGCAGCTGCGGCGGCAGCAACAACATCAGCTCCAGCTCCAGCTCCAGCTCCAACTCTAGCTGCGCCAGTACCAGGGGCAAATAGGGCTGCTGTAGGTGCGGCAGCAACAGTAGCAACTCTTCTTTGAATGGAATTTAGCCGCAATAGGTTTTGAATCTCCTGATCTATAGCGGCGTCCAGGCAAGTCTTTAGTCTATTTTCTACGCTAGCTATTCTGGCTGCCACATCAGACCCTCCAGTTGCAATAGCCGTATCCTTAAAAAAATCAAGCGCGTACTTTTTGTATATCTCCTTACACTTAGTGGAGCTAGTTATCACGAAATTAACATGTTCTAACTGAGCTTCCGTAACCTCATCAACACTTGTGCCGTGGCATATGCCTGCAATCATTAGCTCCTCTAGTTTATTCAAAAATTTTTCATGAGCCACTCCAAGGGCCTCAGCAATGTCTTGGGTAGGAACTTCTTTTTCAGCTGCATGACTCATCATTGTTCTCCTTCAATTTAGTGTTAATGAAATTATTAACATGCGGCATTATAATGTTAATAATATAAATGTCAATATTCATTTTATAAATTAATAATATTTTATGATTTATATAAAAGGCGATTCAGTAAAATGTGTGCTCCCAAGAATGAAAGAAGAAGCGCCCACCCAAACTGATGAATTTGTTTTAATTCAAGTTTTATTTCAATACCAGTCGATATACGATCAATGCACTAATGCACTTGGCTTGATGAGAAGTGTTCTGAGCAATCCAAGCGTTCTAAGCGATCAAGATGGGCAGATAGGTTCGCACAGCGCATTGTGTGCTGCTGCAGTAATGACAATTTGTCCAATTGCCGAGAAGGTGGACCGTAACCTCCAGGAGGAAAGGGCAAGCTGAGAAGCTGCGGAGCGTGCAAGACAAGCTGCAATTCGTGCTGCCGAAGCTCAACAAGAAAGAATGTTCATAAAAAATGAATCCCGGCGCTTCACCTGTAAAGAGGCGCTTAGGCAATACGAAGAATGGCTGCCTCGCATGCAAAAAAATGCTACGGAAGGTCAGTCAGCCGAGGTAGCCCAACTTGTCGTCAAATATCATAGCTTTAAAGGAAAATTTTTTGATCACAAGGCTAAGATAAGTGATCATGACCTATCTGGGTTTGAAGCCTTTAAAAGAGAGATCCAGGCTCTAAATTCGAGCCTTCGGCCACCTGCACCTGCAGAACCTTCTCTGCCTGCAGATTGGAGAAAAATACCTAAACATGGAGGGGGCTTTGTGTATATGTATACCAATCCCGGGTCCACTGAGGAAAGCTTTACTCCTCAAGACCCACGAGCTGTTGCACCACCGCCACCAGACTGTACATGGTTTATTAATGCCGAAAGGATAATTTGTCATAAAAGCAACGGAACTGGAGAGGTCGTGCCTGCGCCATGTGACGCTACATACACGAACCCCTGGCTTCTTAGCTATGCAGGTGCAGGTGCAGGTGCAGCCCCAACTGGATAACCCTCCACTTCATCCC